>JAUTXJ010000148.1 GCA_030838075.1 Acidobacteriaceae bacterium | reverse complement strand
GCCCGTGATCCGCCCGAAACCGGCGGTGAGTGCTCGGATCGGCTATTACATTGTGAGGACGGCGCGGAACCGGGTCGTGCCCTCGACAACGCGTTGATAAGCCTTCGCAGCTTCGGCCAACGGGTAGGTCTCGACTATCGATTTAACTTTTCCTTGGGCTACGTAATCTAGAGCTTCGTAAAGGTATTCAGGGCCATTTTGCTGGCTGCCGATGATTTTGATGCGCTTGAAGAGCAGCTCGATTGGCGAGATCGAAAGCGGTTCCGCGTCAGCACCCATAACGATGAACCTGCCGTCTGGGCGCAGCCCCTGAATGCTGTCCACCATGGATTTGGTCGAGTTGGAGGTGCTGAGGATGATGTCGGCTCCGCCCGCTGCGGTAAGGCTCTTTCCGTCGCGGACAATTTCATCCGCGCCCAGCTCGCGAATCATCTTGTCCTTATCGGGGGAGTGCGAAATCGCGATGGTCTCGAAGCCCGCAGCCTTCGCGTATTGTACCGCCAGATGCCCAAGCCCGCCGATTCCAAGTACGGCCACGCGCTCGTGCGGCTGCGGATCGGCCCAGCGGAGCCCGCTATAAACCGTATACCCGGCGCAGAAGATCGGTGCGGCTTGCTCGTAGGAAACCTTGTCGGGAATCAGGTACGTAGCGTCGGCGTTCATCAGCATGTACTCCGCGTGACCGCCTTGCGCTTCGCCCCCCGTGCCCTTCAGATAGGGGCAGAACATCCTGCGGCCGCGCTGGCACCATTCGCAGCGTCCGCAGGTGGATTGAATCCATGCGGAGCCCACGCGGTCGCCTACCTTCCGTGCGGTCACGTCAGGAGCCGTGGCAACGATCTCGCCGACCGGCTCGTGGCCGAGGATTCGGGGAAATGGTCCTGGAAGGTGTCCGAGCGTTTGGTGCACATCGGTATAGCAGATGCCGCTTGCGTGCATCTTCACGAGCACTTGACCAGGACCAGGTTGAGGCTGGGGAACGTCTTTGATCAGCCAGGAACTACTCATAGCGGGTACGACTGCAGCTTTCATAAGCCTTACTCCTAGCGCGATTCGATACGCGCCTTTGGGATCCGTGCACGATGTTGCATCTCCGATCGTCAACACGCAAGCTGAAGTTGACGGTCAATTGGAGGATGGTCGGCAAACCGGAAGCAATCCTCGGACCTGATTGGTTTGGTGGTCAGGTTATCAACGTCCTTCTATATTGCATTGTATTGGTTCTGATTATCGGAACCTGATCCACCACCCCAGCGACGTCTAGCTTGCGAGCTAGTCTCCAGGTTCGTATACTGACGCCCGGCCACCAAAAAGGCGGGAGGGTAGCCCGCTATTTCCTTATTTCGTCGGCCTTCAATTTAAGTTGTGAAAATCGCGCTGGTGTCCAGTCGCGACTAACCCAACTGCGGTTCAGATAGCAAGGAGAGCTTTGCATGGCGCACGGTCCCATACCGGAAGAAATGAATGTGTACCAAAACGCGGAAGCACGTTTTGAAGTCGCGGCAAACAAATTAGGACTCGAGCAGGGCCTGTACCGCTACCTGAAATATCCCAGCAAAGAAATCACACTGTACATTCCTGTTGGACTGGACAACGGCCAGCTCGAAGTCTTCACCGGCTATCGCGTTTTGCACTCCACCGTGCGGGGGCCTGGCAAGGGCGGCATCCGCTACGCGCCCGACGTTTCGCTAGATGAAGTGCGCGCCTTGGCGACCTGGATGACGTGGAAATGCGCAGTGGTAAATATTCCATTTGGTGGCGCAAAGGGCGGCATC
Source organism: Acidobacteriaceae bacterium (assembly GCA_030838075.1). GTDB lineage: Bacteria > Acidobacteriota > Terriglobia > Acidiferrales > UBA7541 > Acidiferrum. The sequence goes on along the minus strand of JAUTXJ010000148.1, from coordinate 10,868 downwards.
ATTTGCGATCCGAAGAAAATGTCGCGCGGCGAATTGGAACGTATGACGCGCAGATATACAGCTGAGTTGGCCAACTGGCTTGGTCCTGAGAAGGATGTGCCCGCTCCGGATGTGGGCACCGGCGAACAGACCATGGCATGGGTCATGGACACCTACGCGATGCATCTTGGTCAGGCCACCACCGCGGTGGTCACGGGCAAACCGATCGAGTTGGGCGGCTCGGCGGGACGCCGCGAGGCGACCGGGCGCGGCGTAATGATCTGCTGTAACAAAGCGCTGGCAAAAATGGGAATTAAGAAACAAGGCTGCCGCGTCGTAATTCAAGGATTCGGAAATGTCGGCTCGCTGGCGGCGGACTTGATGCAGAAGGCGGGCTACAAAATTGTGGGCCTCGCGGATATCGGCGGCGGACTTTACAACGAAAATGGTTTTGATATTCCCAAAGTAATTGAGTGGGTGTACGTACAGAAAAAGGCGCTTCAGGACTATCCTGGTGGCGGAACAAAGATGACCGCTCGCGATGTTCTTTTCCAACCGTGCGAGATTGCTATTCCCGCAGCCATCGAAAATCAGATCACCGAAGAAAATGCGCATCTGGTGCAGGCCAAAATTCTATGCGAGGGAGCGAACGGGCCCACTACCTGGCAAGCCGATTCCATTGTCGATGCCAAGGGGATATTTACGGTGCCAGATATTCTCGGCAACGCCGGCGGCGTGACGGTCAGTTATTTCGAGTGGGTGCAAGATCGGCAAGGCTTTTTCTGGCGCGAGAGCGAAGTGAACGAACGGCTTCTCGACGTGATGGAACATGCTTTCGACGAGGTAGTCCGCTACGCCGAAGCTCACAAAGTCAATAACCGCATTGCTGCTTACATGCTGGCAATCGACCGGGTAGCCAGCGCTTTGAAACTTCGCGGAATTTACGCCTAGCATCTTGAGAGAAGTTGTAATAGGTTCTTCCCACCACTTCCGTGCGTCCACGGGCTAAGAACCTTCCGCGCTTTGCGGGTGGAAGCTTCTGACAAATCTGGTCGGCGCGCCAACCAGGACGCGAGGAAAGGGACAGGCCAATGACGGATACACTCCTGCCGGGTTCGGGTAAGACTCAAGAGCAGCATAGCCGCGAAATTTGTATCGCAGGACGCTGGCTATACGAGCGCGGCTACATCGTAGCCTGCGAAGGGAATCTCTCTGTTCGCCTGGACGACAATAGAATCCTGAATACGCCTACGTGCATGAACAAGGGCACGCTGTCGCCTGAAGATTTGGTGATTACCGATCTGAACGGCGCGCACATTTCCGGGAGCCGCAAAGTATCGTCGGAAGTGGCGATGCACCTTTTGTTTTATCGCATGCGCCCGGACGTGCAGGCCATTTGCCACGCACATCCGCCAACGGCAACGGGCTTTGCGGTGGCTGGCCGCGCGCTGGACCAGGCGCTCTTACCAGAAGTAATTATCGGGCTGGGGCAAATTCCGCTAGTGCGTTATGCAACCCCGGGAACGCCGGAATTGAGCGCGGCGATTGAGCCTTTCGTTCCGCACTATGATGCGCTGCTGCTTGCCAATCACGGAGCGGTCACCTGCGGGCCGGATCTGCTCACCGCTTTTTTCCGGATGGAGACGATTGAGCACTCGGCGAAAATTACCTTGGCTGCAGAGATGGCCGGCGAACCACAGCTACTTTCGAGTCGTGAAGTAGCCAAGTTGATGGCTTCGCGCTCGAGATATTTTGTCGCGCCGCCGCCCGGCGGAGGAGCGGACCTGCCAATGACGAGAGATGGCGGCGACTCCGCAGGCGAACATGTTTCGCTCACGCGCAGTCAACTTGGCGCGCTGATCGATGAAGCCGTGCGCAAGGATCGCACCCGCCGCTGATTACGTTAATATTTGTTTGATTTGGGACCGGCGATTTGGGATGTACCGCGCGCCGCTCTAGCAATTCAACATGGCTAACCTATTTGCTGCGCATTTTGCCGGCATTTTTGCCGCAGGTTTTCCGATATATTTCCAGCTCGGATCGCTGCAACTCCATCCTCATCTTGTTTTCGAAACTCTGGCATATGCCGCGGCCTTTCATTTGTATTTGTACGAGCGGCGGCGGTACGGAGATGCGCTTGACGACACTGATCGCTGGTGGGTGATCGCGGCGGCCGCCGTCGGAGCCGTGGCCGGAAGCCGGACGCTGTATTGGCTGGAGGACCCACGGTTGACGTTGCACGAGTGGAATAATGTCGTGTACTTAATGGGCGGCAAAACGATCGTCGGCGCGTTAATCGGCGCTTTAGCCGCAGTGGAATGGGCGAAAAAAAGATTGGGCATCGCGTCACGCACAGGAGACTTGTTCGCCATGCCGCTGTGCGCAGGAATCGCCATTGGGCGGATTGGATGTTTTTTAGCGGGGGCTGAAGATCACACCTCGGGATCCGCGACTGCGCTCCCTTGGGGTGTAAATTTTGGCGACGGAGTCTTTCGACATCCGTCACAACTGTATGAGTCGGCATTCAGTTTGCTTTTGCTGATTTTCTTGTGGTGGCGAATGAAGCGGCCTCACGAGCAAGGCGATATTTTCAGAATGTTCATGGTCGCCTATTTTACATTCCGGCTGATAGGCGATTTTTTGAAGCCGGAGGTCCGAATCATCGCGGGCTTGTCATCGATTCAATGGGTGTGTGTGCTGGCGCTTCTTTACTATCGCGATGATATTCGCCGCTGGATGTCAGGTGGGGTCGCGATAGAAAGCAGGGAGGAAATCGCATGGACGAAGAATTAGGGAAACAACCACCGCCTCCACCAAATTTTCGAGCACCCCTAACGCAATCTCCAGAGCGATCCCGCTATAAACCAATATTGATTACGCTGCTTTCTGCCGTACTTCTGGGCGCCGGTACGTGCTTCGGATTCATGAGGACTCTCAATTTGAACAATAGCGCTTCCCGCGTCCCCGAAGCGTTTGCCGCCGCTTTTATATGTTGTGTGGTTGTATTTGTGGGCTCCCTTATCTGGGCGTTGGTACGATTTTTACGAAACGCGAATCGCGGGAACTAGAGTCAACTATGGCGGCAAGAGTCCGGCCTTATATTTTTTATGATGTGGCGCTGACCATTTGTTCCGTGTGCTTTCGTAAGCTGGAAGGAAAAATTGTCTTTCAGGATGGCAAGGTTTTTCTGCTGAAACGTTGTCCGGAGCACGGTGCCGAACGGGTGCTGGTCGCGGATGATATCGACTATTATCGGCGGTGCCGGGAAGTATTTATTAAAGCACCGGAGATGCCGGCCATTTACAACACCCCGGTGAGGTGGGGATGTCCCTACGATTGCGGTTTGTGCACCGACCACGAACAACATTCCTGCTTGACGCTTCTCGAAATTACGGATTCATGCAACCTGCGTTGTCCGGTTTGTTACGCGGCTAGCGGTCCGGAGCGCCTGACGCATCGTCCACTGGCGTTGATCGAGAAAATGCTGGATGCGATCGTGCGAAATGAAGGGAAACCGGACGTCGTCCAGATTTCCGGCGGCGAACCAACACTGCATCCGCAATTTTTTGAGATTGTTGCACTGGCGAAGGCAAGGCCAATCCGGCATTTGATGGTGAACACCAACGGCGTGCGCCTTGCCCAAGATGAAGAATTTGTGAAAAGGCTTTCAGAGATTGAGGACTTCGAAGTGTATTTGCAATTTGATTCTTTTGAACGTGACGCACTCAGGGCATTGCGAGGCGCCGATCTGCGAGGAGTCCGCGAGCGCGCATTGGAACAGTTGAACAAATACGATATTTCCACCACTCTGGTTGTAACCCTGAAAAGGGGACTAAATGACGGCGAAATTGGAAAAATAATCGATTTTGCGCTGACACAACCTTGCGTGCGCGGCGTTACGTTGCAGCCAATTCAGGACGCCGGTCGCCTAGAAAATTTTGATCCCGCGAAAGACCGCCTGACACTCACGGAAGTGCGGCGGAAAATTCTGGAGCAAACCGGGGTATTTCGACCGGAAGACGTGATACCTGTGCCGTGCCATCCGGACTCATTGGCGATGGCTTACGCGCTGAAACTTAATGACCGGGTCATGCCGTTAACCGGGCTAATTGAACCCGAGATTTTAATCAATGGGGCGCGTAACACCATCGTTTATGAAGAAGACCCCGCCGTTCGTGATTGCCTGTTCAAACTGTTTTCCACCAATCATTCCCCGCAATCGGGCGCATCGTCGCTACGGGAATTGCTGTGTTGCTTGCCGCAGGTCGCGGCCCCGGCGGGTCTCAGCTACAAAAATATTTTCCGTGTGCTGATCGTTCAATTCATTGATGCGCACGCCTTCGATGTACGCTCTGTGAAGAAAACCTGCATTCATATCGTGCATCCCGATGGACGCCTGATCCCGTTTGATACGTACAACTTGTTTTATCGCGATGACCTGGAGAAGACTCGACTTGAGCCGTTGCGGAACGCCGTCTCTTTAGCAAACCGTTAGGTCGTACCACTGGCCGCCGCTATTTCGCTTGGTCACTTTATGGGATGGTCAGGCTATTTCCTTCGCGTACGGCTGCCGCTGTCTCCTGACCCTGCACGCGGTAAATCACGATTAACACCTTGTCCGCTCCAGGCGCGGGATCGCTGCCTAGCGAGCGATTATTAGCCATCACTTGCAATCCATTCTCGCGCTGCATGTTGCGCAACAATTCCGTCACGTTGGCTGTCCGGCCCTGCACTCCCCAATACGCCCGCAAAATCGCGACCTCTCGGTGTGCACCGGCCCGGTCATCACGGTGTACATCGCGCCGGTCATCGCGATGGTCATCCCCTCGTGGCCGATCGTCGAATTCATCACGCCGCACGGCGAACAGTGCCACGTCTATGGGTGCGCCTTCGACGTATACAAATTCCCGTTCCTGATTCTGTCGATTGCGGGCGATGATTCGCAGGGTTTTGTCGCGAGAAACCGCGGGATCTCCTCCCATGGTTTGATTGTTTACGATCACTCGGCCATTCACACCCCCGCGCTCAATCAAATCTCGCACCAAGTCTGTTACATTTGTCTGGCGATCGCGCCAGCCGTACTGAGCCCGCACAATCCTCCAGCCGCCGCCTTCATCCTGCGCGCCAATGCTCATACTCAATAAAGAGGCGCACATCCCGACTAACGCCAGCATTACCGCCCCGTAAAATAATCGGCTCCCAACCTGTGTTCCAGATCGCATTAGCATCCTCCGTTTCGGCGTGTTCACCGCAGACTGCACAAAATGAAAAATTAACTACCAGGTCTTTTGAGGGTTCTGAGTTTGATTAATATCTAGAACTATGATGAGAGGGCGCACAAGATTTTGGGGAATAATTCTCTTTTGTAGTTCCACCGTTGCCATGGCCCAACATGACAAATGAATTTATTTTTTCTTTAGTTCGGCGTCCCAATTCAGGATCACGGACATGGGATGAGTATCGACGTTCTTGACTTGCGTATTGATTAAGAATCGCTGGCCATCTTTGGTTACGTCGTAGCTCACTTGCTCCGAGGTGGCAAAAAGTTCGCGGGCATGAGCCTGGAATAGCACAATCGGCGGCCCTGCGTCGAAGTGAGCGCCAACGCTGACGGGTACCGCCACCATTTTTCCGTCGGCTGCGATATAGAAGAGTTCTTTGGTGTCGCCGCGCCAGCGAGGCTGAGTTCCTCCGGCATTTGAGACTTGCCACTTACCTTGCGCTGCCGGAAATGAGGTCACATAAATTTCAAACTTGCCGCTCTCGTTGGACGCGTATGCCACCCATTTTCCATCCGATGAAAATTTAGCGTTCTTGATTGTGCCCGGTGCCGCGAGGAATGCCCGGCCTTTTAATTCCGGGAAGGTGGCGAACCACAACTCTGTTTCCCTGGTATATAAAATGTACTTTCCGTCCGGCGACCAGTCGTAGGGATATTTGTCGTCCTTGGTGGAATTATCAAACTCCAGCAACTTCTCTTCCTGGCCGCCGTCGGCGTTCTTGACGAAGAGGTCAAATGTTTGATTGCGGCTCGAAGCAAACAATATGCGAGCGCCGTCGGGACTCCAGACCGGCATGGCATCAATGGCGGGATTAAAGGTGAGACGCCTCATGGCGTCACGCTGAAGGTCGTAGGTCCAGATGTCCGCGTTGGTGCTTTCCTCGTCGGTCTTGTCGAGTGCCACGGTTTTACCATCTGGCGCCAGTTGGATGTTGGAGTAAACATCCGGTTTACTCGCGACTCCAGTTTCATTTCCTTTACGGTCGTACCAAACCAGTCGGGAGAGCGCGACACCGCTACCGCTCTGAGCCACCAACAATCCGGTGTCCGAGGCCGCGTATGCCGCGTGAACAATTCTCGGCAGGTAAGAGATATCGGTAAGGGTGGGCAAGGCCTCACCGGCGAGTTCCAGCTTGGCGGCGTCAAAACGTTGGGCAAACAGGGTTTTCTCGCGGTAAAAAAGAAGGTAACCGGGTGCGGCGTAAGCGGCGTTGGCAGTGGCCTTGGTAATGAACTTTTTCTGGTCGGAGTCTAGTGCGCCGATGTAAATCGTATCGGGTTCCGTTTTCCCGGAAACGTTTGCCGCAAGATACAGGAAATGCTTCTGGTCCGGTAGAAACATTGGCCAGCGGTGACTGTCTTCGCCGCGGCGGACGTCAGGCACACTAATGCGCGTTGGGGTCCCGCCACTGGCAGACACACGGTGTAGCCCAGTTCCTAAACCGCCGCTCGGCGAAAAAATGATTACGCCATCTTTGTTCCAGGTCCCGCCACGACCTGATGGCGCATCACAGATGGCTTGCACCGGTCCGCCGGCGATGTCCAACTTTTTGAGCTTGCCCTGCGCGAAAAATGCCAAGGACTTGCCGTCCGGCGACCAGAACGGGAAAAGAGCACCCTCGGTATCCGGCAACCTCCTACCCCGTAGGACACCAACCTCGTAGAGCCACAACGTTTTGGCCTGCTCCGATTCTGGTTTGCCTACGACAGCGATAGTGCGGCCGTCAGGCGCCATTGCCATGGACTCCACGGTGAAAGGAATTTGGGCGTAGAAATAACCAGCTTGCGGGTTATTATTTTTCGCCCCATACCACAATAGGATTGCCACCAGAAGAGCCGCTCCCAGTAAGCCGCACAATACCCAAGGTAACCAACCGCGCCGCAAGGGCAACGTTCTCGACTGAACGCCTGTCGAAGAAATCGGCGTCTGGCCCGAGCTTTCGCCGATCCATTTAAGTTCGCCCGAAAAGTCCCGCGCGGTTTGCCAACGGTCATCGCGATCTTTTGCCAAGCTGCGGCGAATGGCGTGGTCCAGATTTAGTGGCGTCATTGGCTTGAGGGACTTGAGTGGGGCCGGTTCGCTTTCCAGAATTGCCGAAGCCACACTTAATTGCGTTTTCCCTTCAAAGGCGCGCTTGCCGGTCAACATTTCGTACAAAACTGCGCCTAAAGAAAAAATGTCGCTACGTCCGTCCAGCTCTTGTCCTTGCACTTGTTCCGGAGACATGTACTGGAAGGTGCCGACGATCGTTCCTTGTTGGGTAAGCGGCGAATGTGGAGATGCGGAGGTGACGGTGGCCAAACTCGCCAGCGGGGAAGTTTGCTTGGCCAAGCCGAAGTCCAGTAACTTGGCGCCGCTGGGCGTCAGCATGATATTTCCTGGTTTCAAATCGCGGTGAACGATTCCGCTGCGGTGCGCTTTATCAAGGGCGTCGGCGATCTGCGCGCCAATTTTCAGGGCCTGCTCAAGCGACAGTGGCCCTTTTTCCAGGCGCTTGGCTAGGCTTTCGCCTTCCACACACTCCATCACAATGTAATCGAGACCGTCTTGTTGTCCTATATCGTGCAGCACACAAATGTTGGGGTGGTTGAGGCTTGAAATGGTCTTGGCTTCGCGCTCGAATCGCTGCTTGGACGCAGGGTCAGCAGCGATGCTTGCCGGCAAAATTTTGATTGCGACGGTTCTGTCGAGTCTCCTGTCGGTGGCGCGATACACTTCGCCCATTCCGCCTGCGCCTAGCGGCGCGACGATCTCGTAGTGACCCAGTATTGTGCCGACCGAAAGTGCCATCGATTGGTGGGCATTATACCGAGTTTGCGTGTGAGAGAAGGCGATCGACGGAAACGAAATCCATGCCTGATACACAATCTCGTCGCCTTGGGACCAAACGGGTCTCCACTAGTGTCGCGGACTTTCGCTCGAAGGATGCGGCAGTAGTGTAGTCGCAAGCGAATCGATGAAATTAGCGGTCGTCGTCCTTGTCGTCTGAATCGTGATCATGGTCCCCCAATGGGGCGGGCTTTCGGACTTCGACGGTGGTGATAACGGTGCCAGAGATGGGATTCGCGAAGCGTAGAATGCGACCCACTGCTCAAGCTGCCGCGCCGAGGTCACTGACGTAGATGTCCCCGTGCTGATCCAGAACCATACCTGTTGGAACAAATAGTCCGGAAACGATTTCTTCGACCAACGTGCCGGTGATACGCAGGATTCGCCCTGCGCCCGGCGAAGGATTGCCGGCCGCACTGGAGAGTTCGAGCACGTATATCCGGCCTTCAGCGTCCACTCGAATATCCACGACGGTGGTAAAACCGGCCCAGTAGTCGATGATGAAACCTTCATGGGTTATCTGGTAAAGCTTCGATGAACCACGACGATCGGGAAGGTTCCCAGATTGCCGACGTAGAAGCGGTCATCTCTCTTTGCCACGCTGGTAGGCACCACGTGTCCTACGACTGCAGAAGTATCGGTTAGTTGTTCAATCTTCGGGCCGTGCCAGTTGGAGATGTTGATGCGCAGCAATCTGCCGTGGTTCGGCTCGACCTATTCAACATGCGCGGAAGAACGCTCGTCGATTCCTTGATCGAACTTGCGTATGAGTACCAAGTTCCGATGGCTATTGATACGCAGGCCGCGAGGCTACGACTCGGCCAATAAATTTAGAGTTTCACAATAAATCTTTTCGGGAAATGGTCGAAGCTATCGTTAGACAGGATCCGCAATACCGTGTGACTTTTTCGAACGGCCTGGTAGATATATTCTCACCTAGGGCCCGCGAAGATCGCTCGAATTTACTCAACAAAGTTCTCAAAGACTTTTCAGTGACAGAGATGGAGACTCGTGAGGCGGATTTTCAACTGTTCTGCGCTGTTGCCCAGGCAGCGGGTTCCCAGGGTTGCGCTGGCAGCCTTGCAGGAGGTCAATGGGAACCACTTAGGATTACGTTGCATCTGCAAAATGCAAGGACGTACGAGATACTGAACGCTATCGTCGCGCAAAATGGAAGAGCCATCTGGACTGTGACCGCTAGCAACCTAGCCAGCTTTCCGCAATCTAGCGGTCTCTGGTACATTTACCCGCTCCAAGAGCCGTTTAAAAGGGCTGTTTCGGAAAGGCTAGTCAGAATGGCTCAATAAAAAGTCCGTGTAAGCGGCTCCTGCATATAATCCCAGACAATCAACAACACCGCTGCCACATTCCACTTCCACATAAACAGCGTGATTACCTTCTGGCTATAAGGTTTATTTCGCCACAGCCACAATGCATCAGCAACAAACCACACCGCACCAACCGCCAGGAAACCAGCAATTACGCGATTGTGAAAATACCGGGTGACCAGCGTAACTTCCACAATGAGAAATACCGCCATCAGAAGCTTTGTTCGGGACGCGCCGATTCGCACCGCCGTGGTGGTCCTCCCTGATTCTCGATCCGGCACAATATCCATAACTTCCCCAAACAGGTGCGAATGCATCGCAAACAGGGCACCGAAAGCGAACGTTTGCCAGGGCAGTTGTGGGACTCCATTGACCCAGCTGCTCAGCACGAACACCAGCAAATAACTCGCCTGCATCAGCACGTCAAATGGCGGACGTGTTTTAAATCCGATTCGCGGCGCATTGTAGAGCGCCACGGCCAACAGAAGCACGCCAAACCAGAGAAAAACTTGCGCGCCAATCCACAGCAGAAATGCCGTCACAAACGGAATTTGCAGCGCCACAATCTGCCATCGCAACGCAGCTAATTGTTCCCTCCGCCCCAGGGAGCCGAACAAAAATGTGCCCTTGCGCGGGTTCAGCCGGTCCGCTTCCACGTCAAAAATATCATTCACGCCGTAAAGCACGAATCCCAGAGGAATCAGCACGTAAACCAACCCCACCCAGAACTTCGCGGAACTGAAATTGATGGAATGTCCGAGCGGCATCAGATAAAACAGCGCCGTAGTAGTCCACAAGCCCGGACGGCAAACCTGCAAGAGAAATGTAAAATCGCTTTGCCGCGACCGGGCACTTATCTTACCTGCAAGCGCAGCCGCCGTTTGTGCCATTCATACCAATATAGGACCGAAGCTCTCTCGTCACTTAATTCAAAACCACCGGAAGTGCCGAATCCGCTATTTCTTCTGACCCTGCGTTGTTCCGAATCGCCGAGCCCGGCCCGTCGCGCCGCTGGGTGTATCACTAACTGCCTGATTGACGATACACCGGGGAATACGGAAACCATGAAAGTCTCGTTCCGTCTCGACGCGGGCGTGCACGAAACCTTTCGGCAGCCCGCCGAGTTGCGCGTGCACTATCTAACTGGCAACAAGGAAGAGATTGCTCGAATAACCCTCCTCAGAGGGCCGAATGAAATTTCACACTGAGAACGTCTTCAGGGACTAAGGCTCTGATTAACGCGCAAACCGAACAAATGAAATTGGAGTGAGCCTCTACTTCGCGATGCTTTCGCCCATTCCGAATCGAAGGGCCTGGCCACGCGCGGCTAGGACCGGGCGTGTATCGCCACTTTTCCCCGCCCTAGAAGCTATCCCGTGGCGCGTTGACAGTGCGGGGGGTGTCGTCAATACTTTGAGGACATGATTGGCCAGTTGCGCGGAAGGCTTGC
>JAUTXJ010000116.1 GCA_030838075.1 Acidobacteriaceae bacterium | reverse complement strand
GTGCTGAAGTGATTTCAGGATCAGCATGTCGAGTGTGCCGTAGACGAGATCAGGTTTTTCTTTGGCCATATACTGTTCCCACCAAGACAGTCTTGGTGAGTAACTCGCATTCTTCAACCACTCACCTAGACTGTCAAGAGGAGATTATCTTATACCGCAAATTGTTGGCGCGATGAGGCGGTGACCGCTTGCGAGGCGCCCTCAGGCATGCAAGGGGGCATCCATGCCGCAAATCGCGATTCCCAACCCCGGAATTGCGGGCGCGTCTCGCTGCGCGGACTCCCCTCCACTGCCCTCTGCGGCTGGGGCGCTTCTCGTGAAGCAAATCATTCCGCAGACAACGCGAGAACCAGATCACGCGTGAAAATGTCTCGTTTTCCCGATAGAGTGTGGCAGGAATTTGATGATAATTGTCATCGCTGCCAGCCGCTTCCCCGAGAAGGTAGGTGTCATGAATGAACGAACCCACACCATCAATGGAAGAGAATTACTCAAAACAGCCGCGGAATTCAGTTTGATAGCTGCGATTGCCCTTTCAGCTATGGGTGAACTTTCCGCCAATCCAGGCCCGGCCGAAGCCAAGAACCATCTCGAGGAGAGCAAAGCGGCAATCAAAGCAAATTCGCTCAAGCCTCCCGTTCAAGGCAGTATTCCCGTCGCCTTTCTCGTTTCTGAAGGCGCGGTCATCATCGACTTCTGCGGACCATGGGAAGTCTTCCATGACGTGAACGTCCCTGGCCACCAGGACAATCCTTTCCGACTTTACACGGTGGCTGAGACGACGAACCCGATCCGTGCAAGCGGCGGGATGAAGATCATACCCGACTACACCCTCGAAACTGCCCCTCCCCCAAAGGTGATCGTTATCCCGGCCCAAAGCGAACCGAGCGAGGCGATGCTGGAATGGATTCGCAAGTCCACGAAAAACACCGACGTGACAATGTCGGTTTGCACTGGCGCATTTGTTCTGGCGAAGACCGGCCTTTTGTCGGGCAAAGCCGCGACCACATTCCACGCAGCCTTTCGCCCCTTTGCCGCGCAGTTCCCAGATATCCACCTCAAGCGCGGAGCCAGGTTTGTCGAGGATGGAAATCTCGCTAGTGCGGGCGGACTTTCCTCCGGCATTGATCTCGCGCTCCGCGTGGTCGAGCGCTACTACGGCCGCGAGATCGCGCAAAAGACGGCGTACGAAATGGAATATCAGGGACAAGGCTGGATGAACCCGGATTCCAATCAGGTTTACGCCGAGGAACGTATCTCAACCGCTGAGCATCCACTCTGTCCGGTGTGCCAGATGGACGTTGACCCGGCGACCGCACCGAAGTCTGTCTATAAAGGCAAGACCTATTACTTCTGTTCCCAGGACGACAAGAAACAATTCGACGCAACTCCCAACAAGTTCGTGGACGCAGGTAAAAAGCTGTAATGCGGTAAAGGGACTTCCCATCCGCAAAGTTTTTGTGAAATCGAAAAAAGTGAACCGCTTATATAATAAGGAGCAGGTTCAAACGCGCACACGACGGGTGTTGTTCGTTGCTGGGCCCGGGACCGAGATCCTGGATCTGGTCGGACCACTTCAAGTTTTTGCTCGTGCCGCGGAGATGTTCAGCAAACAAAACCCCGGGTCGCTTCCAATCTATTCCGTTGAAGTAATAACCACTTCTTCCCGCGCGTACGTTGTTACCAACTGTGGATTGCAAATCGCCGCGCATGACACGTTTCGGCGGGTCCGCGGACAGATCGACACCCTGCTCATAGCCGGTGGCAGTGCAATTGAGAACGATGAGATGGGGATTGAAGTAGTGCGGTGGATTAGAAAGATGGCTGGACGCGTTCGACGGATCGGCTCGGTCTGCACGGGGGCAATGCTCCTGGCTCGGGCCGGATTGCTCGACGGCCGCAAAGCCGCAACTCATTGGAACTGGTGCGCGCTTCTGGCCAAGAGGTGCCCGCAGGCCGACGTCGACCCCGACCCAATATTTATCCGTGATGGAAATGTGTATACGTCCGCCGGAGTTACAGCGGGAATGGACCTGGCCTTGGCGCTCGTGGAAGAAGACCATGGCTCGCGGCTGGCGCTGCAGGTGGCTCGCAATCTCGTGCTTTACTTGCGTCGGCCGGGAGGCCAGTCGCAATTTAGCGCTGCTCTATCCATGCAACTGACCGACCGAAAACCGTTGCGTGAACTGGAGTCATGGGTGCTCGAGAACTTGGACAAACCGCTCAACGTCCCCGTCCTGGCGGAACGGGTAGCGATGAGCCCTCGCAATTTTGCCCGAGTCTTTGCCAAAGAGATGAAGACCACGCCCGCGAAGTTTGTGGAACGCCTGCGGGTCGAAGCCGCTCGCCGGCGATTGGAAGAAAGTCAAAACAGCATGGAAACCATTGCTGAAGAATGCGGCTTTGGGAATGTTAATTCGATGCGCAATGTTTTCCAGCGGGCGCTGAAAATTCCACCGGGACACTATCGTCGCCACTTTCGAAGCAGGCGCCACGGGCGACCACGGCCAAGGGCAGCGAGTCTCCGGTAATAGCGGCAAGTCCGGGCTCCGCCCCTCAGTGCCCGTAACTGATGACGCGGGAAACTTTCCAAGAGTCACCGTCTTTCCGCCAGACCATGGCGAACTTGAATGTCCCGCAGTCATCTTTGCCTTTCTCTTTGTGGCAGAAAACATGTTCGCCGATCTCGAGGGCGCCAAAATCTTTGATCGGATAAACCTCGAGACTGCCTTTCACTAGATCTCTCCGGATATCGGGCGTGTTCGCGAGAAGCTTTCCAAAATTCTCTTTCGTCTGTTCGTAGTTCGTCAGGCCGCCGGTGTCGTGATAGAACTCGAGATCATTGGTAAACAGCGACATGAGAAGATCGACATTGTGCCCGTTGAACGCGTCGAACATCGCGCTGTCCATGCGTGCAATCGCGTCGAATAACTCGCCGGAGGTTGCAGGTTTTTTCTTTGCTTCCTGACCGTCCGCCGCCTGACCGGGATTCGAAAAGGACACGACAATCAGAAACAGAAGAAGCGTGCGGAAAAATCCATTCATCCCGCGACTCTCAACGCTCCACCCTCAACTCTCAACTACCTGCCTGCCACGTCATAGCTTTCAGCGTCGACGGGTCACGCCGACTTCTTCGCGGAATTGAAGCGACGCAATTACTACAAAATAGCGGTCGCTACGCGGTTTTCGGTTGGTTCCTCGTTAAGCGGTTTCGCGCGCGTGCACCTGTTTCTCTTGCACGTGTCGCAGTGCGCATCATAAGCCGCTTATGATGCATGCGAAGTAGCCGGTTGAATTTACCAGTACGCGCGCCCTGCCGCATCGTGAGCCGCTTACGATACATGTAATCATGAGGTGGATCGCGCAGTCAGCGCTCCTGACGCATCGTAAGCCGCTTATGATGGATGCGAAGTAAACTACTTGAAGTTACCAGGGACGCGCCCCTGTCGCATCGTAAGCGGCTTACGATGTACGCGAATCAACGCTGCATTGGTTTTCCGCTTTAAAGTGTTGTGGCGACGGCGCCCCAGCCGACACGCGAGGGCGTGTTAGCTCCCCTAGTCTTCCGAGGATTCGTCGTCGGCTGCGTCTTTCTTCTCCGA
>JAUTXJ010000085.1 GCA_030838075.1 Acidobacteriaceae bacterium | reverse complement strand
AATGGAGGCATTTTCCGCAAGGCACAGCCAGCGATCGGAGAGACACCTCGATCCATTCTTATGCGGCGCAATTCTGCGAAGTGCAGGCGCGTGGAGAGCACCTGCTTTGCAAGGAGGCGGTCACCGGTTCGATCCCGGTCACGTTCACCAAATTTGTCGCCGATATTTTTGCAGATTGATTTGGTCGGCTGAAGGGTACTTAGATCGATTTCATAGCTTATTTCCCCGGCGAGAGGTCCGTCATAATTGCGGATTTCGCTATGGTTTCAAGCTCGTCCCTTAACTTTAGCCAATAATCCGCGCCAACTTCGGCGAGAAATCGTTCATGCGCTGCCCGCCACAAGGGCAGGCTCCGCTGCAATGCCTTCTGGCCGGAGTGTGTCAATTTCAGAAAACGGCGGCGCATCTGAGAACGTTTTGAGATCTCGATCATTCTTTCTTTTTGCAACAGCCTGAGGCTGCGAGTGAGGGTGCTGCTATCGAGCATAAGCACTTTCGCGAGGGTACCCATGGCGACGGGCTGCAGTTTGGCGATACCCACCAGAATGGCGAATTGAGTAGATCGAACGCCGGACTCTTGCATGACGGTGTCGTACAGGCGAGTGACGATCCGGGAGGTTCTGCGAAAGTTGAGGCTGGCGCAATAACCCGTTCCGGTTAGGTCCAGATTGGCGAGTATATCAGTCATGAAGAGGACCTCGGACCTTAAAAAACTTGACTTGTATATACATATAAGTATAACGTATGCTCCAGGATGTCAAGAACCGGAT
Organism: Acidobacteriaceae bacterium; assembly: GCA_030838075.1. Taxonomy (GTDB): domain Bacteria; phylum Acidobacteriota; class Terriglobia; order Acidiferrales; family UBA7541; genus Acidiferrum. The sequence continues at coordinate 3,416 of JAUTXJ010000085.1, read as the reverse complement.
TCTCGAATGGCCGGTAGGGGTGAGTCGTGAATTCATACAGTTCTGCTGCCTCTCAGCAACACGATATATCTTCGCCCGTTGGGCCGCATTTCGGGAATTATCTTCATTTTGGTCCATTTCATCTGGATGTTGAACGGCGAGAATTGTTTAGAGATGGATTACGCGTAAAAGTTCAGAGCAAAGTTATTGAGGCGCTGCTTATCCTGGTGGAAAATCGCGGTCAGATAATCACGCGCGAGACTTTGCGGGAACATTTATGGCCCGGCGACACACAGATAAATTACGACGCCAACGTCAACACCACGGTGAATAAGTTGCGCCACGCTCTTGGTGACTCTCACGATCTGCCTTTTTATGTAGAAACGATTCCCCGCAGGGGATACACATTTATCGCGAAGACAGAATTTGTGGAACAGCCGCCGATTCTCTCGCGAGAAAGAAGCGCACCGGCCGCGAGCCCATCTGAGAGCACGGTACATCCGGCCTTGAAAGATTTTGTCGGCGGGCTCAAGGCATCCAGATGGTTTGCAGCGGGCGTGATCTCATTGTTTGTTGGCGGGATGTTATTTGGCGCTGCGGTGGTTTTGTTTGTACACCGGGCTTACTAGTCCATCCCAGCAGAAACGTCGGTCATTTTTTACGCTAGTGCTGCGCTCTGGCGAAAGCAACACCGTCGGTCACCCATTCAATGAATCCATTCTTCGACGCCAATCTATGAGAACCCAAACTGAATCATCTAAAAATATTTACAACTATCGATTGTTTATTTCAGTTAGCTTCGCTTAATCCCTTAATCCACGCTCACAAAAGAACTTAGCTCAGAGCCAGATTGGCTCTGCAGATGCAATGTCTTCGTCACGCTTCAACTACGTGCAGTACAGAACTGCAGAACCGACGGAGGTTTTTATGAATAATGTCAGTCTCACACGCGAACAAGCACATCGAATTTATGTTCGGCCTAGCTTGACGCTGGCTTTTTTAGTCGTCTCTTTACTGCTGGTGAGCTTTGCATCCAGCGCAGTGGCCCAGAGACTGGATGGGACTTTACGGGTGGTGGTTTCGGACGTTTCCGGGGCTAGCGTTACAGATGCTAAGGTGACCGCGACCAACGAAGGGACGAATGTTTCGCAGTCGACCAGCGCGTCGAGCGATGGGACTTACGAATTTCCGAATTTATTGATCGGTTCCTATACCGTCACGGTGGAAAAGGACGGATTCAAAAAATATCTTGGTAAAGGTGTACGAGTGGCGGCGAGTCAGGTGGCCGATGCCACGGTGAAGCTGGAACTAGGAGAGGCTAGCGTGGTCGTGGAGGTGAACTCGGCGGGTGATTTGATCAAGACAACTTCGTCGGAACTAGGCTCCAGTCTTGACGGGCGAGTGGTTAATGAAATTCCGATTACCGTACCCGGAGGGTCGGTTCTCGAATACGCGACGCTTATGCCTAACAGCACGACCCAACCCGGCGGTGCGTCAGGCGGATCTGGAGGCTCGATTGGCGGTTTGCGGCCGAGATTCAACAGTTTCACGATCGATGGCGCCGATGACAACAATCAGGGGGTCAATGGGCCTACGCAGCCGGTGATTCAGGATTCCGTGGCAGAATTTACTTTGCTGACCAACCAGTTCAGTGCGGAGTACGGGCATTCGGCGGCTGGGCAATTCATTATCACCACCAAGTCCGGCACCAATAGTTGGCACGGCGAAGCTCACGAATATAACCAGAATAGAAATTATTTCGCGGAAGACAATCTGCAGAAAGCGAATGGAGTCAAAAACCGTTTCGATTATAACCGCGCGGGCGGGAGCATCGGCGGGCCAATCAAAAAAGACAAGCTTTTCATTTTCGGCGGTTACGAATTCCAGAACAATGGACTCGCGGCGGGAAGTCCAATTATAACTACTCCGACGGCGGCGGGTTTACAGCAAATTATGACGCTGGCGCAGCCTGACGCCGCGATCCAGGGCATCCTGGCGCAAACACCCATAGCACCTGCCAGCAATTTCCCTAGTCATTGCAATTCGGGCGCCGCAGACATCACGCCAGATTTTGCGTGCGTAACCACGGCTTCCGGCAGAGTACCGATTGAAGTCGGAACGTTACAGGCAATAGCTCCCAATTTTGTGAATGAAAACGATTTCATCACCAATGCGGACTTGAGCCTGGGACCTCACCAATTGCGAGGTCGATTTCTCTTCGACCGCATTCGCGGTCCGCTACCTAATCCAGCTCAGCCGCAGGAGCAATTTAACGGCACGGTGGCTTCGGACTCCCGAAAAATAATTTTTACCGACGCATGGACAATAAATTCGCGGCTGGTTAACGATTTCAGATTGTCGTATTCGCGAGTAAATGGGCCTAACTTCGTTTCTCCCGCAAACTTTGCGACATTTCCCAATGCGGAAGTAGACGAGCTGAGTATAAATACTGGCCCATTTCCCAGCACGCCGCAGGGGTATACGCAAAACACCTATCAACTACAGGAAAATATGACCTATGTACGAGGACGGCATACGTTGCGAGGCGGAATTGAGATTCGCAAATATATAGACAAGACGATTTTTCTGCCCCGAGCGCGAGGCGAATGGGATTGGGCGACACTGAATTCCTTTGTGAATGATTTTGTGCCCGACGGTGGAAACGGGGCGCTGCAAAACGTCGGGAACGGGACCTTCGTCGGCAATGACAACGCCTTCGCCGGGTTTATACAGGACGATTTGAAAGTGACTTCGCGGTTGACGCTCAATTTGGGTCTGCGCTACGAATATTTCGGCACACCGCGAGATGCGAATAACCAGGCATTTAATGCCGTCGCTAATGATCCCGCTATGGGCTTATCGTTTACCGCGCCGAAGCCGGATACAAATAACTTTGGACCGCGTATTGGTTTTGCGTGGGATGTCCTAGGAAACGGAAAGTGGTCGATTCGTGGCGGCGCGGGATATTTCTATGACATTTATCCCACTAACTTTGAAACGAACAACCAGCCGCCACAGCGCCAGTTCGAAAATAATCCAGGACTTACTTGCCAGATCGCGCCAAGCACACCCTGGTGTGCGAGCTTTCTGGATCCGACGGACGGGACTGGCAAGGGCTTTCTCGTGGGAGGGGGGCTCTCACCATTTATCACCCCCACTTCGCAAACTCTTGCCCGTGCGCTTACCGCTGGCGTTATTCCGGACCTCACTGCACCCAAGATACTTAGCTGGAGCTTGAGCGTTCAGCATCAATTACAGAAAGACACTAGCATTGAGGTGCGGTATTTGGGAACGCATGCCATCGCGTTACCGGTGCAAATCAGGCTCAACGAAGTGTCCGCGTTCGATCCGAGATTTCCGGGCGGCGGACTGAAGCCGTTGCCTACGTATCTGTCAGCGTCGCAAATTCCCGCGACTTTGCCGGTAACATCACAACG
>JAUTXJ010000044.1 GCA_030838075.1 Acidobacteriaceae bacterium | reverse complement strand
CAAATCGGATCGTCAAACTGGAGAGGATCTCCTGCGGTATTTCCGCCAGGTCTTTCTCATTGTCCTTCGGAAGCAGTACCGTACGCAAGCCCATTCGATGAGCAGCCAAAAGTTTTTCTTTGACCCCCCCGATGGGAAGAACTTTTCCACGCAGCGTGATTTCACCGGTCATGGTGACATCGCGGCGCACCGGAATCCGCGTCAAAGCGCTGACGATGGAATTGCAAATGGTGATGCCGGCGGACGGTCCATCCTTGGGAATCGCGCCTTCGGGAACGTGTACGTGAATATCGATGTTGCGATAAAAATCCTTAGGCAGTCCGAAAGACGCGGACCGCGAGCGGATATAGCTCATTGCCGCCTGCGCGGATTCCTGCATGACATCGCCAAGCTTACCGGTCAGCGTGAGGCGGCCTTTGCCTTCCATCAGCGTAGCTTCAGTGGTCAGAACCGTGCCGCCCACTTCGGTCCACGCGAGTCCGGTCGTTAGGCCGATCTCGTTCTGTTTCTCCAGCCAGAATTCGCGGTACTTCAAAACGCCCAGGTAGTCATTGATGTTGGCGGGCACGATCTCCGCTTTTACTTCCGCCTTCGGGCCCTCGGTGACCACCTTACGCGCCATTTTGCGGGAAATATTTTGTATCTCGCGTTCGAGGTTGCGGACTCCCGCTTCCTGAGTGTAATGCCGGATGATGTGCAGCAGGCCTTCGTCGGTAAACGACAGATTCTTTTCCTGGAGACCAGTGGCCTCGCGCTGCCGCTTCACTAGGAAGCGCTTGGCGATCTGAAGTTTTTCCTGCTCGGTGTAGCCCGGGATACGCAAGATCTCCATGCGGTCCTGCAAAGGCTGTGGAATGGTGTGCAGAACGTTGGCGGTGCAAACGAACATTACTTTCGAAAGGTCGTACTCCACGTCCAGATAATGGTCGGTGAACGCATGATTCAGTTCCGGATCAAGTACTTCCATCAGCGCCGCAGATGGATCGCCCCGGAAATCGGTAGACATCTTGTCCACCTCGTCAAGAACGAAGATGGGGTTAGTGGTGCCAGCCTTCTTCATCATCTGGATGATCTGGCCAGGCAGGGCGCCGATATAAGTGCGCCGGTGGCCGCGAATCTCAGCTTCATCACGAACGCCGCCCAGTGAAACGCGAACGAATTTGCGTCCCGTAGCGTGCCCGATGGACATTGCCAGCGAAGTCTTGCCCACGCCCGGAGGCCCAACGAAGCAGAGAATCGAGCCTTTGGGATTCTTGACCAGTTGACGGACCGCCAGGAACTCCAGAATACGATCCTTTATCTTCTCCAGGCCGTAATGTTCCTCATTGAGGATTTTTTCCGCGGCCAAAATGTCGCGTATTTCCTTGGACTTTTTCTTCCAGGGCACAGCCAGCAGCCAATCAAGATAATTGCGGCTGACGGTAGACTCCGCGGACATCGGCGGCATCAGCTCCAGCCGCTTCAGCTCCTGGATGGCTTTCTCGTGCACTTCCTTGGACATACCAGCGGTATCGATTTTTTTCTTTAGCTCGTCGATCTCGCTTTTTTCGCCGCGGCCAAGTTCCTTCTGAATAGCCTTGAGCTTCTCGTTGAGGTAGTACTCTTTTTGTGCCCGCTCCATCTGCCGCTTGACGCGGGTGTTGATGTTGCGATCGACATTCAACTTCTCAAGCTCGATCTCCAGGATGTCGCCGATGCGGTTCAGCCGCTCCACGGGATCGACGGTTTCCAGCAAATCCTGTTTTTCGTCCACCGGCAATTGCAAGTTGGCCGCAATGGTGTCAGACAAGCGCGAAGGATCATCGACGCGCGCCGCCGCGATCATGGTGTCGTAATTCAGGCTTTGCGACAGCTTGATGAACTGTTCGTACAGTCCGGTAATCTTTTGAACCGTTTGTTCAACCTGAGGTGAAGGCTCAACACGAGCATTCAGCAGCCGAACAGTAGCCCGGAAAAACCCTTCTTCCGCGGTGATGCTGATGGAACGGGCTCGCTCCACACCTTCGACCAAAACTTTTATATTGCCGTCAGGCAGCTTTACGCTCTGCACAATATTTGCGAGCGTTCCTACGGCATAAATCTCTTCCGGCTTGGGATCGTCCACCGAAGCATCATGCTGCGTCGAAAGGAAAATTTTCTTGTCGCCCGCCAGAGCTTCTTCAAGCGCGCGGACGCTGGCTTCCCGGCCGACGATGAACGGCGTCATCTGCTGCGGGAAGATCACCATATCGCGCACCGGCATCATTGGTACGCGTTTCATTTCCTGTTTTTCCCGATTGAACATGGGGCCCCTGACATAACGTCGCGTCAAATTCTAACGCGATTCACTTCTCCGGCTGGCAAAGGATTTAGCGTGGTGCTAAATAGCTAACCAGCCTTTTCAAGCAAACTCCAATTGATCTCGCGGGTGCGAACCATCTCCGCGGTCACCACAAAATCGCGCACCTTGCGCTGCATGGGCAGGTGATACATCAGCTCCAGCATCAAATCTTCGAGGATCATGCGCAGGCCGCGTGCGCCAACTTTGCGCTGCATGGCCAACTCGGCGACGGTTTCGAGCGCGTCGTCGGTAAACCGCAAGCGCACATTTTCAAACTCAAAGAGCCGCTGGTATTGCTTAAGCAGCGCGTTCTTTGGCTCGGTCAAGATTTTTACCAGCGCGGCCTTATCCAGATCATTCATCACGCCGGCAACGGGAAGCCGCCCGACAAATTCCGGGATCAGCCCGTAGCGGATTAGATCGCCCGGCTGAACATGCTCGAGCAACTCGGTATTGCGCCGTTGCGGAGCGGCAGTAGAAGCGTCGGTATGGAAACCCAGCGAGCGACGGCCAGCGCGCTTCTCGATAACCTTTTCCAATCCGACGAATGCGCCACCGCAAATAAATAGAATGTTGGTGGTGTCGACGGGCGTGAATTCCTGATGAGGGTGTTTGCGTCCACCTTGCGGAGGCACATTCGCCACAGTGCCTTCAAGAATCTTGAGCAAAGCTTGCTGCACGCCTTCACCGCTCACATCGCGAGTAATCGAAGGGTTCTCATCCTTCTTAGCAATCTTGTCGATTTCGTCTATATAAATGATGCCTTGCTGAGCCTTCTGGACGTCGCCATCCGCAGCCTGCAGCAGCTTCAGGATAATATTTTCCACGTCCTCGCCAACGTAACCCGCTTCCGTAAGCGTGGTTGCGTCCACGATAGCGAAGGGCACTTCCAACATACGCGAAAGCGTTTGCGCCAACAGTGTCTTGCCGGTACCGGTCGGCCCGATGAGCAAAATATTGGACTTGCTCAGTTCCACATCGCCAGGCTGCTTATTCAGGAAAATGCGCTTGTAGTGGTTATACACCGCCACAGCCAGCTTCTTCTTCGTCCGGTCCTGGCCGATCACGTAGCCGTCCAGAAATTGTTTGATTTCCGGCGGGCGAGGAAGGCGCTTCGCCGGCGCAGTAGCCTGTTCGCGCTTTTCGTCCTCTAGAATCGTCTCGCACACACCCACGCACTCATTACATATGTAGGCGCGCGGATAATCCGAAGGCGAACTGATCAGCTTTTCGACCTGTTCCTGGGTCTTATGGCAGAAGGAACAGCGCAGCGGCTCTTCTGGATTGAATTTTTTCACTGGCGTGAAGGCCTCGTCTCCGCGAAGCTTCGACG
>JAUTXJ010000429.1 GCA_030838075.1 Acidobacteriaceae bacterium | reverse complement strand
ATTCGCACTGCGTTTCGCAAGCTGGCGCGCAAATACCATCCTGATCTGAATCCGGGCGACAAATCGTCGGAAGAGAAATTCAAGCAACTGCAGGAAGCGTATGACGTACTTTCCGATGCCAAGAAGCGCCAGATGTACGACCAGTACGGATTTTATAGCGACAACCTGCCCCAGGGCGGCGGACCTTCGTCGCACGGCGGTGGGGAAGATGATGATGCGCGCGTCAATTTTGATTTTGGCGGATTTGATTTTGGCGGCGGCGGTTCCGGCGCGGGACCGGCAGGAAGTGGCGGAAGCTTCCGCGATTTGTTCAGCCAGTTTTTCAAGGGCGGCCGCGGCGGCGAAATGGAGCCGGAGCAGGAACCGGGCGGCGACCTGGAATACCAGGTGGAGATTGATTTCTGGGACTCCGTGCGCGGCGCGGTGAAAAAACTTTCGATCACGCGTATGGAAACCTGCGAGACCTGTCACGGAACTGGCGCGGTGGGCTCCCCGCAGACCTGTACCGCTTGTGGTGGGACGGGAACAATCCAGCAAGCCGCGGGAAAAATGCGCTTCAACGTGCCGTGCACCCGCTGCGGTGGCACCGGTAAATTGCGTACCATGTGCCGCACTTGCAATGGCGAAGGGCGAGTGCGTCGCACGGAGACGGTGGACGTACGCATCCCCGCGGGCGTGGCCAGCGGTGCGCGCTTGCGAGTACCGGGCAAAGGAAATGCCGGTACGATGGGCGCGCCTCCGGGAGATTTGTATTTGCGCATCCTGGTGAAGCCGCATGAATTTTTTGAACGGCGCGGCAACGATTTGTACACCAAAATTCCCGTGACCGTTCCAGAGGCCACGCTTGGCGCCAAGATTGAAGTGCCGACGATCGATGGCCGGTCGCTGGTGCGTATTCCTCCGGGAACGGACAGCGGGAAAACGTTGCGCCTGAAAGAAAAGGGCGTGCCTGGCGCTCGTAACAGCACGCGCGGCGATCAATACGCCGAGATTCAAGTAGTAGTGCCGAAGCCGACGGATGAGCGGGTCCGTACTCTGATGAAAGACCTTGAAACTTTGGATCCCGAAGATCCGCGGCAAAATCTTTTCAGCAAGGCGGGTGTTTAAGGCCATGCCGCAAAGAACAAAAAAACGAGCCAAAGCCGGTTACATGATCAGCGCAGTGGCGGAGCTTTATAAATTGCACCCGCAGACGCTGCGTTTGTATGAACGTGTGGGATTGCTGAAACCCTCCCGGTCGCAGGGAAACACGCGGCTGTATACCGACTCCGATCTTGAGCGCCTGGACGTGATTTTGACGCTGGCGCGCGACATGGGCGTGAACCTGGCGGGCATCGAAATTATTCTCAACATGCGCGAAAAAATGATCGAGATGGAACGCCAGATGGGTGAATTCGCGAAGGTGGTCCAGCAGGAACTTTCGCGCGTGGCTTCACGCCCCAATGCGCCAGATACGCGTCACGCGATTGTCCGGGCCATACCACGCATAGTGCGCGGCTCTTCGTAATTTAGTTCTGCAAAACTTTGAATTTTTCCCAACCCACTGGCCTATGTTGTGTGCGATCTCTTAAAACGTGTGGAAGAGGCGCTTCCAGCGCATGGTGGCTGGATGAATTAAGACGTTGGCATACGCGAGAAAGCGGTCGACGATGTGACCCGGTTGCCACGCGATGGGGTTCGCATCTACAGACATGTAGATCATTACCGGGGTGCCGAGGATGTCTTCTCGGGGAACACAACCCCAGAAGCGGCTGTCGTACGAATTGCCGCGATTGTCGCCCATCGCGAAATAACAGTTGTCGGGAACGTGGAAAGGGAAGGTCACATTTATTCGGCCTCGCTGAGAGTATCCGGGCGGCGCCGGGTTAGTGGGACCCAAGGTGTAATTTTCTTCCTGCTGTTTTCCATTGATAAAAACATTTCCGTCACGCAGGTCGACAACGTCACCGGGCATGCCGATGGCGCGCTTTACCAGGTCGGTTTGGTCGGGTGCATAGGGCGGCCTGAAAATAATAATTTGCTGCCGCTTGGGATTGCGCCACAGCGGAACATGCCAATTGGTGAAGGGCAGGCCGGCATCGTATCCCAGTCGGCTGATGATCAAGTGATCGCCGATCAACAATGTATTTTCCATGGAGGCGGAAGGAATGACGCGGGCCTGGCCGATAGTTCCGTTGACCAATAGAAAAACGAGGGCAACCCAGAACCACGCGAGGATCTCGCGGCGAACGCGGGATTCCAGTGATAAGCCTGGTTGGGGAGCCGCCGTTTTTGTTTTACTTTTCAGTTTGCACCATGGGTGATTTTGAGAATTTTAGCACGCCAGTGGCGAGAGGTTGTGGCCTCGAAGGTCAGATGGTCAGTTCGTGGCTCGTATCTTAGGCGCAACAGCTTCCAATCTTTTGGCAGTCTTTTTTGAGCGTGTGAACGAAGGCGAGGCCGGGCAGGATGGTCCCGGCTTTCTTTCAAGCTTTTTTACGGCAAAAGCCAGTTGGTTGACGGCCGACTTCAGCAATTTAATTTTATTTTGCATCTGCACGCTTTTTTGTTGAGCCATGCGGATTATGCGTTGCAGCTGTTTTGGACCGGGGGCGGAGCTTGCGGAAGACAAATCCGCGAGAGCGGCGTGCAGTTCGATGAGTTCGCCTACTTCTCTCAAGGTAAATCCCAGTGGCTGGCACCATTTAATGAAAGCAACTCGGTCGACGTCGAATTGGCTGTAATTTCGATAGCCCGAGGAAGTCCTGGGTGGTTCACGAAGCAGTCCCTGGCGTTCGTAGAAGCGGATACTCTGAATATTTACTCCTGCTTTGATGGCCAATTCGCTGATGCGCATGGATGTGATTATAGACGCGCGGTCGGGCACAAGATGTGTAAGGTTACGCCGGCTGTCAGCCGTTCAGCCAAATGTGCGCTGCAACGGTCAGAACGATGGCGAACATGATCCAGTAATGCCAGCGGCGAGTCAGCTTTCTTTTTTGCAGACCGCGGTCTTGTAAAAGCAGACCGAGGGCAATCTGGAACAGCAGCAGGGCCGTTCCGGCGGTTGCAAACCACAAGCCGGTCTGATTCATTTCCCTCACGTTTCGCGCTTGCATTGAAAACCACGCGTGAACGACGGAAAAGAGTATCAATAAATATCCACACCAATAGTGTGGCCACATGCGGTGCAAGTATGTGGAGTTGTGGTCGTGCGTCAGACCGAGAGCGCGGCTTAGCCGGGTCCGCCGCAAAATGTATGGAAGAAGAATATCCACAGCGATCAGGAGCATGGCGATCCTGCCGGTCGCGCTGACGAGGAAATAAGAGCCCACTGGCTCACTTAATTTCAACGTATCCGGTGAGAATCACAATTTGCGAAGCATCAACGCTACGGTCTTTTTTCAGCACGCCGGTAAGATGCACAACCGCGGCAGGATGAATGTCTGTCTGCTTACCCATCACTATTTTGGTCTGAGCGCCAGATTGTGCCGTCACTTGCGTGTTCGTCCGTCGATATATTTTTTCTGTTTCCTTCTGCAAGAGTTTGCCGCGTAGGGAACCTTCGGTCGATGCCGTTTCAATTTCGAGTACCACCTTGACTACGTCTCCCGGCGTAGCGTGAATAAAAATGTCTTCGTCCGATGCGGCCGCGGTCGACATCGATTTTGCGGACCGGAACGAGCCCCAAACCAGCAGAGCCGTGATTACCACGATGACCGATAGGATGGCCGCCCAGGCGGAGGGGGTGCGAACGTTGCCCGTTGTGTTTTGGTGCATGTGAAATTTCTCCTGTCAGCTATTGAGTCTGAAGCCTATACATAGGTATAGGGTCAAGCGCTTTCTTGGCTTGTGCAGAGAGCTATTCCATTGGCTGTAATTTCCCGCAGGGAATTCACAGCCTCTCCGGCAGAAAGGTTGCCGTGACGGATGCGTGCCCGTATGCTTGTGGCGATATGGCGATATGGCGATAGAAAATTGTCCGTTGTGCAGAGGGACCGGGTGGCGGCTGGAACAGCGGGTGAATGGCGTGCCCGGGACGGTGGCTACTGCGTGCGATTGCGGGATGGAAGAACGCGCGGTGCGCGTGATGGAGCGCGCCCGCATTCCGAAACGCTATGAGCATTGTGATTTTGAAAGTTATGTGGCGGATCTGACGGATGGGAAGACCTGGATGCCGCAGCACGCGCAGTCCATGAAGCAGGCCAAGATGTTGACGCAGGGATTTGTGAGGGATTATCCGGGCGCGGCGGAGAAAGGGCTGCTGCTGATGGGGCCGTCGGGCGTGGGCAAAACGCATTTGGCGGTTGCGGCTTTGAAAGAATTGATTCGCCGCGGGCATGGCGGGCTTTTTTGCGACTACCGCGAATTGCTGAAGGAGATTCAGGCTAGTTACAACCCAGCGAGCGAATCGACGGAGATGCGCATCCTGGAGCCGATTCGCAACGTGGAAATTCTGGTGCTGGATGATTTGGGCGCGAGCAAGCCGTCGGATTGGGTGCGCGACATTGTGGGGATTGTATTGAATGCACGCTATAACGAAAACCGCACGACGGTCATTACCACAAACTATGTGGACAATCCGGTGTCGGAAGGGGAAACAACAAAAGGTCCCGACGGAAAATGGGTCCGTGCTCAGCGTGAAGACACCCTGGAGCAGCGCATCGGCAGTCGGATGCGTTCGCGACTTTACGAAATGTGCCGCACCGTGGAAGTAATTGCTCCCGATTTTCGGCGAGAAAAAACACAAGCGGGACGCACGTAGTAAAGATTTTAAGCGACCCGCGGTGATAGCGCGATTCATTGACAGGGAGTTGAGTCGGCGAGTATGCTTTTGGCTAGGTTGCGGCGTTCCTCGTGACAATTCCAGGAGTTCTGGTCCAGGAGTTCTGGCAGTGCTTGCAGTGACGCCCGCGGCACTTTTTCCTTAGCGACCAACTGAACGGTCCACCTCCTTGCACGGCTATCCAAGTAGGGATCTCGCAAGGAATTTTTTCGACTAAACAGGGATACTTATCCCGGAGGCCTACAACCATGTTTCCCGACCACGATAACCCGGCGTCCACCACCGCAAGCGGTGCTGCTGCCGCTGCTGCACCGGAAGCGCATTCCGCCGCAGGCACCGAAACACAAGAACAGAAAAACGAAGTGAAACACGAGGGTGACTCATCCACCGCCGGCGGTCACGGAGAGGATCGCGCGGCGGTGCCGCAGGCCGGCCCGCATGAACGAACACTGAGCCGCCATGGCGCTGACCGCGCGCCGGCGATGCAATCAACGTGACGCCGATCAAGCCGAGCGACAATGCAATCATCTGATACCTCATCGCCTCCGCTCCTCGACTTGCCGCATCAATTCTTGCAAAACTACGTATAGTCTCAAGCGCTGCCGCAGTCAAGATTCGCTCCGGTAGTGTCGCTGCAAAATGAGAATGTCCGGTTTGAGCAAAGTAGAAATGTCCGGTTTCATAGGTGGCCGAGGGCGCTATGGAAACGGAGCGAATCGCCTTGAGCCAACGAGAACGGGACCGTCTACGTGTG
>JAUTXJ010000206.1 GCA_030838075.1 Acidobacteriaceae bacterium | reverse complement strand
TTCAGGATGCCGTTCGCGTCGATGTCAAAAGTGACTTCGATTTGCGGCGTCCCGCGCGGAGCTGGTGGAATTCCATCCAGCTTGAATTTGCCAAGCGAGCGGTTGTCATTCGCGAATTTGCGTTCGCCCTGCATGACGTGAATTTCCACGCCCGGCTGGTTGTCGGCCGCAGTGGAATAGGTCTCCACTTTGCGCGTCGGGATCGTGGTGTTGCGAGGAATCTGCACGGTCATTACTCCGCCCAGAGTTTCCACGCCCAGCGAGAGCGGCGTGACGTCCAACAGCAGGATGTCTTTCACGTCTCCAGCCAGCACCGCGCCTTGAATCGCGGCTCCTACGGCTACGACTTCATCCGGATTCACGCCCTTGTGCGGTTCTTTTCCGCCGAAGAACGTGCGCACCAGTTGCTGCACCTTCGGAATGCGCGTCGAACCGCCGACCAGCACGACTTCTTGTATGTCGTTCGGCGACATCTTGGCGTCTTCCAGCGCCTGTTTAACCGGCTTCATGGAGCGTTCGAGCAAATCGTTCATCAATTGCTCGAGGCGTGTCCGGGTCAGCTTCAGTTGCATGTGAATCGGCCCGCTCGCGCCTGCAGTGATGAACGGCAGATTGATCTCTGTTTCCATCATCTGCGACAGCTCGATTTTGGCCTTTTCCGCCGCGTCCTTAAGGCGTTGCAGCGCCATGCGGTCCTTGCTCAGGTCAATGTTGTTTTCTTTTTTGAATTCGTCGATCAACCAATCCACGATGCGTTGGTCAACGTCGTCGCCGCCCAGGTGGGTGTCGCCGTTGGTGGACTTTACTTCCACCACGCCGGCGCCAACTTCCAGCACGGAAATATCAAACGTTCCGCCGCCCAAGTCGTACACCGCGATCGTTTCGTCGGTCTTTTTGTCCAATCCGTACGCCAGCGCGGCCGCCGTCGGCTCGTTAATGATGCGCACCACGTCCAGGCCCGCAATTTCACCTGCCTGCTTGGTCGCCTGCCGTTGCGCGTCGTTGAAGTACGCCGGCACGGTAATGACCGCCTTGGTGACTTTTTCACCCAGGAAGTCTTCCGCGGCGGACTTCAGTTTCCCTAGAATCATGGCCGAAATTTGCGGTGGGCTATAGAGCTTGCCGAAAATCTCCACGCGCGCATCGTCGTGCTCGCCCTTTACAACCTTATAAGGGATGCGCTTCATTTCGTCGGTCACTTCGTCATAGCGGCGACCCATGAAGCGCTTGATCGAATACACGGTATTCTCGGGATTCGTCACCGCTTGGCGCTTGGCTACTTGTCCCACAAGGCGTTCGCCACCCTTGGTGATCGCTACCACCGAAGGGGTGGTGCGTGCACCCTCCTGGTTCGGGATTACCACCGGTTCTCCGCCCTGCATCACGGACACAACTGAGTTGGTTGTGCCCAGGTCAATTCCAATAATTTTACTCATGTAATTCTGGCCTCCATTTAAGCCCGATCTGTTCAAACCTGTTGAGCACAACTTCCGCCCAGAGTTTGCGCGGGTCGCCAGGGACCCGTTCGAATCAGCTCGAAGCACATTATAAATATTGAGTGTCCCGCTGTCAAGTCTTGTTATCAGCGACTTATCTCTATATTGTTGTTACAGATACACAGGCACACTTCGTTGTCAGCGGTTATACTTTATGAGCAGAAACGTCATCATCCTGTCGCGCATCCTAAACTATTAGAGTCGCAAGCGTTGAAGCACGGGAAACTCGCTTATACATTTCAGCACGCCTGCGCTGGTCTTTAGGATGATTCGCGGTAGAATCTCAAAGGTCGGTTCCAAGCGTCCAATGGGTCACGGAGGAACAATTGATTCGCAATCGAAGAGGAATCCCTAAAGTCGCCGTAGCCTTCCTCAGTGTGTTGGCTGCTTTAGGTATCGGGGTCGTTCTTATGGCTATGGCTGCCCCTCCCCAGACGCCCGGCGCGGTATCCGACGTCGACCCGCACAAGGCCTTTGGTTCAAAGAACGCTCCGCTCGTTCTGGAAGTCTTCAGCGATTTTCAATGCCCGGCCTGCAAGACCTTGTATATGACGACGAACCGGCAGCTGATGGACAATTACGTGAGCAGCGGCAAGGTATACCTCATCCATCGCGATTTCCCCCTGCCTATGCATGCCCACTCGAAAGTTGCTGCGCAGTATGCCCGAGCGGCCGCGCACATCGGCAAAGTCGAACCGGTCGAGCAAACGTTGTTTGAGAATCAGGAAAAGTGGGAAAACACCGGGGACATAGATGGTACCGTCGCGGCCGTCCTCTCGCCCGCGGAGATGACCAAAGTGCGCGCACTCGTAAAAGGCGGCACGCTGGATGCGCTGATCGAGAAAGATCTGGCGCTGGGCCGCATGTACAACGTAAACCAGACGCCCACCACCATTATTCATTCCAATGGTCAGACCTATCCGGTGGTTGGCGTGCAAAGTTACGCGGTATTGCACCAGTTCCTGGACCAACTACTTAGTCAGAAGTAAGCACGTGAGGCTGCCGCATTTGCGTACATCTCGAATTTTGAAACGGGTTTTCGCGTGATCCACGTCGCACATTTCAATTTTTGATTCTTCTGTTACGATGAACCGCGGTTACCAAGCTCGCAGGTAAAACGACTTGCTGCAATCCAGCCCGCTCAACTTCCGGCGCGTCATCATGTTGTTGGGACGCGTGCTTCTAGGGGCGATTTTCATCTACGCGGGCTACTCGAAGGCCTTTCTTCCGAATCACACCTTTTGGCCGTTTTTCTTTTTGAAGTTTTCCATTTCCACCAATGTCGCGAATTTTGCGCTGCAGGTAGAAGCGTTCAAGTTGCTGCCTGCGTGGGGAGTGCAGTTTGTGGCGCACGTGCTGCCCTTCACTGAAATCGCCCTGGGGTTACTCGTATTGACTGGATGGAAGCTACGGATCTGGGGATTGCTGCTCACTGCCATCATGCTGGGATTTTTCTTGGTGGTTTTGCGTGCCTACCTATTGCACATGGACATCAATTGCGGCTGCTTTGCGACTCCCGAGCCGATTAACCTGAAGAAAGTTC
>JAUTXJ010000412.1 GCA_030838075.1 Acidobacteriaceae bacterium | reverse complement strand
CAAATGCGTTCAAAGGCGGTCGCGCGAGAGACCTTTTCGCGGTCGGCCGCGGCGGCAATTTCTTGCACTGCGTCACTCAATGCGTCCACGCGGGAATCGGAGTGTCGCCATGGATACACCAGTGACTGCGGATTGAAAGGCCCAATAGCTCGGCTGATTTCTTCGAGTTCCAGCATGCGCGAGCCCGCTGGAATCAACAGGCGAATGCCCAACTGAATGGGAGCCACATTTTCCATAAGCTGCTCTTCAGACAGGACGCGCAACAGGTCCAGATAATTTTCGACGGTGGTCCACGGGGAAAAAGGAACGAAAGTGGGATGCAAGGTAAGGCCCAATTCGCGGAAACTGGCGGCGACATTCAGGAAATCGGCGCGGGTGTGGCCCTTTTCCAGCGCGGCGAGGAATATATCGTTAACGGACTCCACGGCCGAAATCACAAACAGACAACCAGTTTCTTTCAATTTAGGCGAATGCTCTTCGTACTTTCTCAAGTGCTCGATTTTTATGGTGACGTCATAGGTCACGTTGGGAAATTCGTGATGAAATTGTTCGACTAACGGAATGGCGTGACCTATGCCATTAAAAAAGTCCGGGTCGCCGAACGAAATATGTTGCGCACCCGCGGATACTTGACGGCGGACGTCCTCAAGGACAATTTCTCGCGGCACGATCCGGAAAACGCCGTTGTATACCGGAACGATCGGACAGTGGCGGCACAGATGCTTGCATCCGCGGCTGGCTTCCGTTGAACCCACGATGCGGTAACCGTCGCCGGGAATAATAAGATGCGCATACTTCTGCAATGCAGGCATTCCGGAGCGGTCCGGAACCTCAAATTTCAGGCGTTCCAATGAGATTAAAGATTCTTCTTGCGGAACTGACCGAGCGACGCCGTTCCCGTTCGAGCCGTTCGAGTGCGATAAGCGTTCCGCCAAATGAACCAAACCATTTTCAAACTCTCCGCCTAAAATTGTGGATACGCCCAGGCTTCGCAAGTACGCCTCATTCATGGGCGCGTAAAGGCCGTAACAGCAAAAATGTGCGCCTGGATTTTGCGCACGCAACCCGGGAAGAATTTGCGCCGCTAGACGCGTCGCGGTGTGCATGGGCAGATAGATGGCGATTAAATCGGCTTCTTTAATTGCGGGTTCGTTCAACGCCTGCCTCGCCAGGTCAATGCATACAACACTGTGCTCGCGTTTACGCAGCCATGCCGCAGGAGATGCCAAACCAAAGGGCTGGCGCCCCAGCTCATAAGTGGAAACTAAGACGATTTTCAAAGTGGTGTTCACGCCACTACCAGTATAGCCGCCCGCGCCGTAATTCGATTTCGGTTATCATGGAGGGCTGGGCACTGCTTGAAAGGACCGCGAGGATGGCCATCTCCGCAGGAAATTCGTTTGGCACGCGTGACACGCTGCGCGTTGGAGCGCAAAGCTTTGAAATACATCGGCTGGAAGCGCTCGAGAAGGCGCGCGTCGCGAACTTGGGCAAGCTTCCCTTTTCTCTGCGCATTCTGCTTGAAAATCTTCTGCGCTGCGAAGACAACCGATTCGTTCGCGCCGCGGATATCAAATCGTTGGCCAATTGGCGTCCCGGAATCGCTGAAAAAGAAATCGCTTTCATGCCCGCACGGGTGCTGTTGCAGGATTTTACCGGTGTGCCGGCCATCGTCGACCTGGCTACGATGCGCGAAGCGGTTCAGCGCATGGGCGGAAATCCCAAGCGCATTAATCCACTGTTCCCCGCGGAATTGGTCATCGACCATTCAGTGCAGGTAGATAGTTTCGGCAGCGTGAATGCTTTTGGGCTGAACGCAGAATTGGAATTTCAGCGCAATGTGGAGCGCTATGCATTTCTGCGATGGGGTCAAACCGCATTCCACAATTTCAAGGTAGTGCCGCCGGATACGGGGATTTGCCACCAAGTAAATCTCGAATATCTTGCGCGCGTGGTTTGCGCCGTGCCGTCGGGAAACAAATTTGCGGCGTATCCGGATTCGGTGGTGGGCACCGATTCGCATACCACCATGATTAACGCGCTGGGCGTTTTTGGATGGGGCGTGGGCGGCATTGAAGCGGAGGCCGCGATGCTGGGACAACCGTCCTCGATGCTCGTTCCCGAAGTAGTGGGATTTCGCTTGCATGGAAAACTGAACGAGGGCGCAACCGCTACCGATCTGGTGCTTACGGTAACGGAAATGTTGCGCAAGCATGGAGTAGTCGGAAAATTCGTGGAATTTTACGGCTCGGGACTTTCTACCTTGAGCATCCCGGATCGCGCAACCATCGCCAACATGGCGCCTGAATATGGCGCGACGATGGGATTCTTTCCCGTCGATGCGGAGACGCTGGATTATCTGCGGTTCACGGCGCGGCCTGCCGAGCAGATCGCGCTCGTTGAAGCGTACTGCAAAGAGCAGATGCTTTTCCGCACCGATGCGACTCCGGCTCCGGACTTCAACGGCACACTCGAGCTTGATTTGGGGACTGTGGAATCCACCGTGGCTGGTCCGAAGCGGCCTCAAGATCGTGTGGCACTGCGCAATGCGAAAAATTCCTTTGCAAAGGTTGTGGAAGGCGCGCCGGCCATTCACGCTGCGGTCAAAAATAATGGCGACAGCTTTGATCTTTCGAGCGGCGCGGTGGTAATTGCCGCGATCACCAGTTGCACCAACACTTCCAACCCGTCATTAATGCTGGGCGCGGCGCTGCTTGCTAAAAAAGCGGTGGAGCACGGACTTAGCGTTAAGCCGTGGGTAAAAACCAGCCTGGCGCCGGGATCAAAAGTGGTTACGGATTATCTTCAAGCCGCGGGACTCACACCGTATCTTGAAAAACTGAAATTTCATCTGGTGGGCTACGGCTGCACGACTTGCATCGGCAATAGCGGGCCGCTACCCGACGCCATCGGCGCAGCCATCAAAGACAACAACATGGTGGCTGTCGCGGTGCTCAGCGGGAATCGCAATTTCGAAGGACGCATTCATCCACTGGTGCGCGCGAATTATCTGGCGTCACCACTTCTGGTGGTCGCGTATGCGCTGGCGGGACGGATGGATGTGGATCTGACTACTGAATCGCTGGGTTCCGACGCGAAAGGCAAGCCTGTTTATCTGCGCGACATCTGGCCCACTCCGCAGGAAATAGAAAAAACCGTTCGCGAGGCCGTCACTTCGGAAATGTACAGCAAGCAATATGCGCAGGTATTTGAAGGTGACGCGCACTGGAAATCCATGCCGGTGCCCGCTGGCGATATTTATCAATGGGATCCCAAATCGACGTACATCAAGATGCCGCCGTATTTCGACAACATGCCCAAGGAGGCGCCGGCGCTGGCCGACGTGCATGGAGCGCGCGTGTTGGCGATTCTTGGCGACAGCGTGACGACCGATCACATTTCCCCGGCGGGTTCCATTCCTGTCGACAGTCCGGCGGGAAAATATCTGATCGCTCACGGGGTCAAGCCGCACGAATTCAACTCTTATGGCGCGCGTCGCGGCAATCACGAAGTGATGATGCGCGGCACGTTTGCGAATATTCGGCTGCGTAATCAGCTCGCTCCCGGGACGGAGGGTGGCTGGACGCTTTACTTGGACGGCGCGACCAGCGGCTCAGAAAATGCGGGAAAAATGTCTATTTACGATGCTGCGGTGCGATATCGCGAAGCGGGCGTGCCGTTGGTGGTGCTGGCGGGCAAAGAATATGGCTCAGGCTCGTCGCGCGATTGGGCCGCGAAAGGGACGCGGTTGCTCGGGGTGCGCGCGGTAATTGCGGAGAGCTACGAACGGATTCATCGCAGCAATTTGATTGGGATGGGCGTGTTGCCGCTGGAATATCAGGCCGGAGAAACACGGGAGTCGTTGGGGCTGACCGGCCACGAAGTGTTTGGCATTGAAGGAATTTCTTCGCTGTCACCGAAACAACTTATCTCGGTAAAAGCGAAACTGGCAGGCGGGAAGGAAAAAACCTTTTCCACGATCGCCCGCGCGGATACTCCGGAAGAAGTTGCGTATTACCGGCATGGGGGCATCCTGCAGTACGTTTTGCGCCAGATGCTTTAAAAACCAAAAGCCATTATCGCGATGGCTTCCCAAGAACTTGCTTCACTAAGGGAGCTATCTTTTCTTTTGTGCCAGGACCAGACCACGCGGCGTCGGCAACAAGAGCGCGGTGATCAAGCCTTCCGCTTCAAGTCGCAGCGCTGATTCGCGCACGATTTTCATCGCGGAATTGGCGTCATGCATCAAAATCAATCCCCAGGGATTCATTTGCGGCAGGAATCGGCGAACTTCCTGCTCGCGCAGCGGAGCATCGCTGTCGCAGAAAAGCATGTCGATGGTGCCTTCCACGTTCATGTCCAAGCTGGAAACGTTTCGCGCATCGATCCATTGTGTCAGGCCGGAAGAGTCGAATCTTTGTTTTGCGGCCGCGTACACTTTGGGATCAAACTCGCAGGTAATTACCCGGCCCACGCCATTGGCTTTCAGGCCTTCGGCGAGACGCAACGTGCTCAAGCCGGAAAAAGTACCGGTCTCGACGATCAACTCGGGCTTCACCGTTTTTACCAACTGGCATAGAAAATCGAGAACTTCCACTTCGGCGGTCATGGAATCGTACATTTGCCAGCGTTCGGGATGCGGACATTCGGGGGTAGGCCGGGAATATTCCGGTTGCAAGATATCGCCGTGGGCAGCAATGTGTTCAACAATGCGATGCTCCTTCTTCAGCGCGTAGAATTGACTTTTAATACGCCAAAGCAACACCGCGCCGGCCAGGATGGAAGCAAGGCTTGCGGCCTGCGCGTTCGAGAGGCCAAAAAACGAACGCGGATTGATGCGGATAAATTCAATCAGAAACCGAGCGATGCCCGTGAGGATCAGATAATTGCAGAAAATTTCTCCCTTGGCCTTGGGTTTCTGCAGCGACTTTTTTCCCATGTGCCAAAGAAATGCGGCAATGGCCAGCCAGATGAAAAATTCGTACAGCGGAGTGGGATGCACGCGATCGGTGGTGGGCACCACGCCATTTGGAAAGCTCATTCCCCAAGGGAGAGACGTGGGGCGGCCGTAATCGCCGTCACCGGATAGCAGGCAGCCGATCCTGCCGATGGCGTAACCTACGGCAGCGGCTGGGGAGCAAATGTCCAGGAATTCCAGCAGCGGAATTCTTAAATAGCGCGCCAAAATAATCAGCGCGATCAGCCCACCCAGAAATCCGCCGAACCACGCAAATCCAAAACGGCTGAATAGCAAAGGCCAGGGATCGGCGAAAAATTCGCTGGGGCTTTCCAGCACATGATAAAGCCGCGCTCCCACCAGGCCGGCGAAACCGGCGATACCGATGAT
Source organism: Acidobacteriaceae bacterium (assembly GCA_030838075.1). Taxonomy (GTDB): domain Bacteria; phylum Acidobacteriota; class Terriglobia; order Acidiferrales; family UBA7541; genus Acidiferrum. The sequence continues at coordinate 1,867 of JAUTXJ010000412.1, read as the reverse complement.
CAGAAAGCCTTCGTCTTTACGCTCGACTTGCTCGCCTTTGGATTTTTTGGCGGGAGGGAGGTAAGCGCGGCGGCGATCGAAATCCGCTTGAAGCACATACGCGGCTACTAACAGGCCTGTAGCGACCATCAGTCCAAATGTGGGAATGGTCAGCGGCCCCAGATGTAGAAATGGAATCATGAATTAGCGGTGAGGTTGCGCAATGAAAAAGTATACACGAGCCTATTGACGCTTGCCGTTAGCCGCGCCGCAGCATCAAGCCAATCGCGAGCCATATGGCTAGAGCCAACCATTCGGCCATGGAAAAATGTCCCGGGAAGAACGGCAGCAGTTTCATCAATACAAGCAAGAGCGCCACAACGATTCCCAGGCTGGTAATGAGGCGTTTACTGGAATTTTTTTCCACCAGCCAAAACGAGAGGCAAGCCATGAACCATCCGCTCGCGGCGGCCATCGAGCCGACTTCGGTTACGGGAACGAGAATCGCGTCGCCCAGTAGCAGCCCGATGATGGTGGCCAATGCGATGCCGAGGATTGCCACGGAAGGCGTCAGAAATCTTTCGTGAACTTCGCCGAAGCGGGCAGGTATCGTGCCGCGGCGGCCAAATGCAAATAACAATCTGCTGGCGGCTACAAAGTTTCCGTTGAACACTTCGAACAGTGCGACCATCGCGGAAGCCATCACGATGCGCACCAGCCAGGGCACGCCAGTACCCTGCTCGAAAGCGACCGCGGTAGCGAATGGTTTGCCTAGTAGTCCCTGCCACGGTGAGACGTAAGCGACCGCGGCGGTGACCAGCACGTAAAATCCTGCGCCGACTATCACCGCCAGGAAGATTGCGCTGGAAAATCCGCGGGACCTGAATTCGGGGTGCGCTTCTTCGGCGACTTTGGGAACTGACTCGAAGCCAGTCATGAAGTACGGCACGATCTGCAGGGTAAGCAAAATAGAGATGAACGGCGTGGAGCTGAAAGCGGGATGAAAATGCGCAGGCGAGCCGTGCGCGGCGCTGGCTCCGACTATTACCAGGAACAACACCAGAACGGTTCCTGCCGACCAATTTTGAAACGTGGCGCTGGCGCGAACCCCCCGGTAATTAAGGATGGTGATGAAAAATGTTAGTCCAAGACCCAACAGCAAGCGGGGCAGAAAGACGGGGTGACCAGCGACGTGATAGAGCTCGAAGGAATTGAGCGATGGAAAAAGATAAGCGGCGAGTTTGCCAACTGCCACGGCTTCCCAAGGGCAAACGATAAAATACGCGAGCAACATGATCCATCCGGTGAAGTAGCTGACATATGGCGGAAAAACCTGCGCCGCATAGGCGGCTTCGCCGGCAGCGTCCGGCAGGCGCTGCACCCACTGGCCGTAAACGTAACCCACCGGCAGCAAAAGAACTCCGCCGATCGCAAAGGCTAAGATCGCGCCAAGGGGCCCGCCGCGGCCCAGCCAATCGTCCATGACGACCAGCCAGCCGACACCGACCATCGTTCCAAAGGCCAGCGCGAAATAATCGGTGAAGCGGAGCTTGCGTGCAAGAGTTCCGTTCACGTCAGGCGACTCGCAGTCAGGCCGTACGCCAGGAACCGAAACAAACTTGGTTCAAGAGGAATGGGCAATTTTGATTTGGCCGGCAACGAATCGGCGCATCCGCACTATACTTTCGCAGGCATGTAATCTCCAGCTACACTTATTGCTACGTCATGAAAACCAAAACATTCGTTAAAGAAGCAGCACAACTTGCGGCGCCGTACCGTATCGCGCAAGGCGAGAAGTTTCGTTTGAAAGACCACAATCCAGAAGATACCGGCGGCATGAAGGACAAACGTGAAGCTCCTGGCCTGCTGCAGCACAGTGTCGAGATGG
>JAUTXJ010000378.1 GCA_030838075.1 Acidobacteriaceae bacterium | reverse complement strand
GGCCGCGCGCTGGTCATCGGCATTCTGGCGTTGATAGAAAAACTTCGCCCAGATCATTACGTTATGCCTGATCCGCCACCGGACGTGACAGTTTTGATTCCTGCTCACAACGAAGAAAGCGTAATTGTGCAGACCGTCTCTTCCGTCCTGGCTACCAACACAAAAAATCTGCAAATCATTGTCGTCAATGACGGGTCCACGGACCGCACCGGCGAGCTGCTCGATGAGAATTTCGGCGCCGACTCGCGCGTGCACATCATTCATCAAGTGAACCGCGGCAAGTCCGCCGCCCTGAGCCTGGCGATGTCACAAGCACAGACGAAAATTGTGGTGACCATAGACGCCGACACCGAGATCGAACCTGACGCCATCTCCAAATTGCTGCGCCATTTTTCCGATCCGCGGGTCGGCGCAGTGGCCGGTAACGTGAAGGTTGGCAATCGCACCCGCTGGCTTACCCGTTGGCAGGCTCTTGAGTACATCACCAGTCAAAACATGGAGAAGCGTGCTTTCGATCTGCTCAATTGCATCACGGTTGTGCCCGGTGCGCTTGGCGCTTGGCGCACCGAAGCCATTGAAGCTGCCGGCGGAATTACTTCCGATACGGTCGCGGAAGACGCGGACCTTACCATCGCTATTCGCCGTCTAGGCTGGCGCATCAGTTACGACGAAGAAGCTATCGCCTGGACCGAAGCTCCCGAAACTCCCGGCGCGCTAATTCGGCAACGATTCCGCTGGACCTTTGGCACGCTGCAATCTTTCTGGAAGCATCGCGACACCTTGCTAAGGCCCAAATACGGCACCCTGGGCTGGATTGCACTGCCAAACATTTTTGTGTTTCAACTGGTGCTGCCGCTAATTTCGCCAATCATCGATTTGATGTTTCTCGGCTCCCTCGCGCTATGGGGCGTTGGCCAACTGCATATCGCGAGATTGCCGCAGCTTTGGACCACCGCCGACGTGCAGCGGTCGTTATTTTTCTTCATCGGATTTTTGCTCATCGACGTGCTCACCTGCATGGTGGCCTTCGCGCTGGAGCGCAAGGAAGATTGGACGCTGCTCCTTCCCGTGCTCTTACAACGCTTCTACTATCGCCAGTTAATGTACGTGGTGCTTTTCCGCTCCGTGAAGGAAGCCGTCAGCGGACGCCCGGTGGGCTGGCGCGGTGTCGAGCCAGATGCTCCTCGCGCTCCGCGTACTCCCGAAGCACCCGCAAGAACAGTTCCCGCATAGAATTCGCACCAGAAAACCGTGTGCCAACGCATAACGGTGTATTCTGCCTATATCGACATTTGCACAGCTTGCAAGCCAATGTGACAATATCCCTATGCTAAAAACATTAACGTTAGCGTTGAATTTCTGTGTAATCGGACTGCTCACGTCAGTGAACCTGCGTGCCCAGGACACTCCTGCACCTAAAACTCAAACTACTCCGGCCGCAAAAACCCCGGGGACTACTCCGGCCAAGCCGCGCACCGCGACTGGTACACGAACTCCGCTCACACTTAAAACCGAAAAAGATAAGGTGAGTTACGCCATCGGAGTAAACATCGGCAAGAGCATGCGTAAAGATACCGTGGATATAGATCCCGCAATCTTCAGTCGCGGAATGAAAGATGCGCTCGCCGGCGGCAAGTTGCTCTTGACCGATGACGAAATGAAGGCCGCTCTTACCAAGCTTCAGACCGACCTTCGAGCCAAGCAGGAGGAAGCCATGCAGAAAACCGGAGAAATTAACAAAAAGGCCGGCGATGACTTCCTCGCACAAAACAAAACGAAGCCGGGCGTCGTCGCCTTGCCCGATGGTCTGCAATACAAAATCCTCAAGGAAGGCACCGGGCCCAAGCCCACCGCCAACGATTCGGTTGTTTGCAACTACCGCGGCACGCTCCTTGACGGAACCGAATTCGACAGCTCCTACAAGCGCGGGCAACCCGCCACTTTTCCCGTCAGCGGCGTGATTAAAGGATGGACAGAAGCTGTGCAACTGATGCCCGTGGGATCAAAATGGCAGTTGTTCCTTCCCGCGGATCTCGCATACGGGAACCGCGGCGCCGGCCAAGACATCGGTCCCAACGCCACGCTGATATTCGAAGTGGAGCTGCTCTCCATCCAGAATAAAGCCGCCGCACAGGCGCCCAACAGCAACCCTCAAGCGCCACAGCAGTAGTTTTTAACGTTGGGCTTGTTTCATCAAAATTGCTGTAGGATATCCCCGCTCTCTAAACCCGTTTTATTAACGGGTACATTTCTGCGTCGGGAGAATCATGGCCATCAGCTTTATACTGAACGGTAAGCCACAGACCGTTGATGTTAGTCCCCAAATGCCGCTGCTCTGGGTATTGCGCGACACCTTGAACATGACCGGCACAAAGTTTGGGTGTGGCATGGCGCTCTGCGGAGCCTGCACGGTACACATCGAAGGTGAAGCCGCACGTTCGTGTATAACCCCTGTCTCCAACGTCGCCGGTAAAAAAATAACCACCATTGAAGGTCTTTCTACCGATGGCTCGCATCCAGTCCAACAGGCGTGGATGGAAATCAACGTTCCCCAGTGCGGATATTGTCAACCTGGACAGATCATGTCCGCGGTGGCGTTGCTCGCTAAGAAAGCATCGCCAAGCGACACGGAAATTGACGACGCTATGAGCGGCAACATCTGCCGCTGCGGAACGTATCAGCGAATTCGTCAGGCCATCCATCGCGCCGCAGCGATGCAAAGTCAAAAGGCCTAACTCTCCAAGCCTAATCGTGGACCTGCGGTGCTGGTACTATTTGGCTACCCACGGTTCTGGCGATTCACAGCAAATTTTGCTATTCTGCTCAAGTCATCGGTACAGGGCTGCATCCTGAATTTAGGGAGCGGCACCGGAGGCCAGCATGAGTTTCACTTCGAATACCGGCAACGGCAAAATCACCGTTCCGGACATCCTGCAGCGAAAATCCCAGGTTCCAGGCTCCCCGACCAGCAAGAAAATTGTTTCGCTGACCGCCTACGACTATCCCACCGCCCGTTTGCTTGATGAAGCTGGCGTGGACGTCATACTTGTCGGCGACTCACTAGGGATGGTTGTGCTGGGATATGACAGCACGCTGCCCGTGACCATCGAGGAAATGCTGCATCACACTCGCGCCGTCCGGCGTGGCGCGCATCGCGCCCTGGTAGTTGCCGACATGCCGTATGGCAGCTACCACACCGACATGGCTGAATCCGTACGCAACGCCATGCGCTTCATTAAAGATGCCGGTGCCGAAGCCGTAAAAGTGGAAGGCGGCGAGCGCCGCTTGGAACTGATCGCCCGATTCTCGGAGGCGGAAATTCCCGTGATGGCTCACGTAGGACTGACCCCGCAATCCGTGAACGCCTTGGGCGGTTACCACGTGCAGGGCAAAACTCCGGTTGGTGCGGAACAATTGTTGCGCGATGCCCGCGCAGTCGAAGCTGCCGGGGCCTTCGCAATTGTGTTGGAGGCCATCCCGCGAGAATTAGCGGCGCAAATCACCAAAGAGGTACGCATCCCAACTATAGGCATCGGTGCAGGCCCCGATTGCGACGGCCAGATTCTGGTTTTGAGCGATATGTTGGGCCTAACGTTTGGCCAGACGCCAAAATTTTCCCGCCAGTACGCGGGCGTGGGAGAAATAATTGCCGGTGCGGTACGTGAATACTGCGAGGACGTTCGCAACGTCGCATTCCCTTCGGATGCCGAGTCTTATCACACGCCGCAAAGCGGCAAAAACCGCAAAACCATTTCCATCACCGGCTAAATCGGCCAGGTTACAATCCACTGGAGGAAAAAATGTCGCCGGACGACATTCGTTTTCTTTACGATTACAATGCCTGGGCTAACCGGCGCTCGCTGGATGCCGCTGCCCCGCTGACCGTGGAACAATTTACCAGGCCGCTTGGCTCCAGCTTTTCTTCGGCGCGCGATACGCTCGCGCATATCTGGGGCGCGGAGTGGATCTGGATGGAACGCTTCGAAGGCCGCTCGCCTGCGTCCTTACCCGATGTCGGACAGTTCCATGAGATTTTGGCGCTACGAAAACGTTGGCAAGAGGATGAGGCGCGTCTTAATAAGTTCGCATCCCGCGTCACGCAAAGCGATTTGGACGGGCCTCATGAATACCGCACACTCAAATTCGGTCAATACACGAATCCCTTATGGCTGTCGATGCAGCATCTAGTCAATCACGGAACGTATCATCGCGGACAAATCACTACCATGCTCAGGCAATTAGGTGCCAAGCCGCTTTCCACCGATGTAATCCATTTTTATCGCGAGCGTGTCGGCGCCGCAAGCGCCTGACCCCACTCACCTCGTGGAAATCATTCGAACTGTTTCCTGGATGAAAGAATTCGCGCGCAAGCAACGCGACGAAAATCGCATTGTCGGCCTGGTTCCCACCATGGGCGCTTTGCATCCAGGGCACTTGTCGCTGATCAAGCAGGCCCGGCAGCAGTGTTCTTCCCTCGTGGCGAGTATCTTCGTAAACCCCACGCAGTTCGGCCCCTCCGAGGATTTTGCGAAGTACCCTCGCGCTCTACCGGCCGATAGCGAAAAACTGGAGAATGCCGGCGTGCAGTGCCTGTTCCTCCCGGAAGCGAAGGACATTTATCCCCCGAAATATTCCACTTACGTAGACGTCGAGGGGTTGAGCGAGCGCCTCGAAGGCCGCTCGCGGCCCGGCCACTTCCGCGGTGTCAGCACCGTGGTGATGAAACTTTTGCAAATCGTTCAGCCGCAATTTGCCTATTTTGGAAGAAAAGACGCCCAACAGGCGGCCATTATTTCGCGGATGGCCACTGATCTAAATCTCGACACTGAAATTGAAATCTGCCCCATCGAGCGCGAAGCGGATGGATTGGCCATGTCCTCGCGGAATGTTTACCTACAAACCGGCGATCGCCAATCTGCCACGGTTTTGCATCGCTCTTTCCAAGCCGCACAAACGCTCTTGCAAAATGGCTCGCGGGACGCCCTTTCCTTGCAGTCCGCCATGCACCGCGTCCTAAAACAAGAATCCCGAGCCAAAGTCGATTATGTAGAAATTGTAGATGCCGAGACGTTCGAACCGTTGACGCACATCAACCGCAAGGCCTACGTGTTGCTCGCTGTGAAATTTGGCGAAACGCGCTTGCTGGACAACATGCTCGTTGATTTTAGCGATACTGGCGAACTAAATGTTGAATTGTAGGTGAAGTTTTGTCGGTTCGCGTCTCGCAGCATCATTCCCGTATGTGAAAGTAGCCATCCTGTTGCGATATTCGCAACGGAATACCGAACAGCCCTGAGATACGCTCCGACGTAAGTACCTCGGCCTTCGGACCGTCCGCGATAATCCGCCCATCGCGAAGCAGAATTACTCGCTCTATCTCGGGAATTATCTCCGAGACGTGATGCGTCACCAGCAGAATCGCGATTCCTGATTGCGCCAACTCGCGCATCGCCGCTCGCAACTGCAATTGCGCGGCAATATCCAGCGCATTGCTGGGCTCGTCAAATAGTAAAGCTTGCGGGTCATGCACCAGTGCCCGCGCGATTAGCGTGCGCTTGGCTTCACCCGAAGACATGCGCGCCACGGAACGACCGGCAAGATGCGCGACTCCCATGCGTTCCAAGGCGCGATCCGCGAGCGCCAATTGAGCCGGGTCCGGATGATGGTGTGGGAATATGCGCGTACTGCTGAAAAATCCTGAGAGCACCACGTCCCGCCCCGTCGCATCGGTAGTGCACGCTCCCAACAGATCGGGCGACACGATGCCCAGGAGCGACCGCAACTCGAAAATATTCCAGCGTTCGCGGCCCAGGATGGAGATGGAGGACCCCTCCCGCACCACCGGATAGCACTCCCGGGTGATGGTCTTGATTAATGTCGATTTCCCGCAACCATTAGGGCCCAGGATGCACACGTGCTCGCCAGCTTCGATACGCAGGGAAATATCATCGAGCGCAGGACGTGCCACGGCAGGAGCCCGTTCAAGGTTTGATTCAGGCGTTCCCTGGTTTTGGGCCACTGGGCCGTCTGCGGTCCCGCGAAAAATAGTTACGTGTTGGAAATTAAGAAGCGGCGGCGAAGAACTCATCAGCGCGAATAGGGCTCCCTGGCAATTGCGGATTACATTCTAGCCGACGAATTCCGGAGTCCGGATACAAACGATGCTTCGGAAGGGTAAAACCGTCATCGCGACAAAAAAGGACAAAAAAGTAGGAGGTGAAAGCAACAGTTTCACCTCCCGGGGTGGGGTGATGCATGACAAGCGCCTGAACAGGTACAGTAGCTCGCCCTGCCAGGCAAAACTACAGCCTCGTTCGCTTACTGCGGTAAACAGTGCGTCAGGAGGCCCACCGTCCAAAGGCTTGTCGTTATTGCGTTTTTAGCATCTACAACGGCCCGTGTCAACTTTTAAGGGGCCGCTTATCTTGCGGTTTTGTTTGCTACCAAATATGTGAGACCAAAAGTGAACCCTGCGTTCGCATACCTACACGCCAAAGATTTCATCGATCTTTCCTGCCAGCTTAAAATCCAGCTCACTGATACCGCCAACACTGTGGGTATTCAGGTCGATCACAACTTTATTCCACACATTGAACCATTCCGGATGATGATTCATCGCCTCCGCGACCAGCGCCACGCGGGTCATGTTTCCAAAGGCCGCCACGAAATCCTTACATTCGAACGCGTGATGCAGCTTTCCACCTTGTAACGTCCATCCTTGAAGCTTGCTTAGCCGCTCTTGGACTTCCGTTTCAGTAAGTTTTTTTGCCGCCATTTAGGTTCTCCGATGTTGGAAGTATGCGGCGATTCAAACACTCGCGGCAAGCCTCCTGAGCGGATTTATGGGCTTTGACGTTGCCTGCACTAGCGAATTCCTCTATCGTAAAGGTTTCGTTTTCAGACAAAATGCGCGGCATGCCAGAGCCGTGCAAAAGGCCAACACATTGAAAAAGAAAATTCGCGCCATTCAATATGGCGTAGGTCCTATCGGCGCCTCCATCGCCAGGTTAATGCGGGAAAAGTTCGCCATCGAAATCATTGGCGCGATTGATACGGACCCGGCCAAAGTGGGCCACGATCTCGGCGAAATTGTGGGCGCCTCCGATGCTCCCTGGGGCGTTAAAATTTCGGACGACTCGTCTCATGTGCTGGGCCAGGCCGCGGACGTGGTCATTCATTCCACTTCATCGTCGCTGCCAAAGGTCATGGATCAACTGCTGGCCTGTCTGGAAGCCGAATCCTGCGTGGTATCCACGTGTGAAGAGCTTTCCTATCCCTATCGCACTTATCCCGAACTAGCTGCGCGTCTCGACACAGCCGCGAAAGAATGGGGTGTGGCGCTGGTTGGTACAGGCGTCAATCCAGGATTTGTTCTGGACAAATTACTGATCACACTCGCAGCTGTATCGCAACGAATCGAGCATGCCAGTGGACGCCGCGTGGTCGACGCCGGCAAGCGCCGCGAGCCGCTACAAAGAAAAATCGGCGCAGGTATGACTCTCGACGAATTCCGAGAAAAAGTAGCCGCGGGAATTATTAAACATGTTGGCTTGCCCGAATCCGTCGCCATGGTGGCGGATAGCCTGAACCTCGACGTTAACGAAATTACCGAAACAATCGACCCGGTCGTCGCCAGCGAAAGAGTGCAGACCCAATATTTGACCGTTGAGCCTGGGCAGGCGGCAGGCGTTCATCAAATCGGTCGCGGCCTTTACAACGGGAAAGAATTGATTCATCTCGAATTGCAAATGTATGTGGGCGCGAAAGAGCCGGCGGACACCGTGGCGTTACAGGGGCATCCCAATATCAGCCTGACCATCACTGGAGGATCGCCTGGAGATATTGCCACAGCCTCGCTAGTGGTGAATTCGATCCCCGTAATTCTCGATGCTCCCGCAGGATTGCGCACGGCTCGCGACCTGCCGATCGGATTTTTCTCGCCAAACGCCCGGCCGTAAGCCGCAGCGAAACAATTGTCGAGATTTTCAAATAAATTCCGTGCGGCCAATCTATTTCTTCCAGAACTTCATAACCGCGGAATAATCCAGGTCTTCCTTAGCCGCTTCTTTCACCGTGGAATAAGTTCCGAATGCCGCCTCTGTGGCCGGCAGCTCCACATGAATCTGCTGCGCAAGCTCCAGTGCCAGCCTCATATCTTTGTGCATCAATCGTAATGGAAAACTTGGCGTGTACTCGCCCTTCAACAAGTTTTGCGACTTGATGTCCAGCACACCCGATCGCGCCATGCTGGACTGCATGACCTCCACCAGCTTTTCTCCCTGCAAACCCGCGGCGGTCACGAGCGCTAGCGCTTCCGCGAGCGCGTCCACTTCCAACGCCAGAATCAGGTTCATAGCCAGCTTGATTGTTTGACCAGCCCCGTTGGGCCCGAGATGAAACCATTTCTTTCCCAACACACATAAAACCGGCTCAGCCTCGGTTAGCGTCGCGGCATCGCCACCCACCATAAAAACAAGTTCACCCTTTTTAGCGCCCCAATCGCCCCCTGTGACTGGTGCGTCAAGAAAGCGCACGCCTCGTTCCTCGCAAGCTGTAGCTACCTTTCGCGCAAGAGTCGGAGATACCGTACTAGAATCGACGTAAATACTGCCGCGTTGCAGGCTTTGCATGGCGCCGTTCTGTCCCCACAGCACCTCTTCCAGTGCTGTAGGATCGCTGACAATGGAAAGCAGGAATTCAGAATTAGCCGCCAACTCGCGTGGCGATGCCGCGAGTTTCGCCCCAGCGGCAACCAGCTCATCGGCACGCGAGGCGGTGCGATTCCAAACCGTCAATCGGAAGCCCGCTTTCAACAAATTCATGCCCATGGGCTTGCCCATCAGCCCTAGGCCTATCAACCCCACTTTCGTTTGCGGCCCTATTGCTGAATTCACAAAAACCTCCGCTCTGCTCGAAAAGAATGCTCGGCGATGATATTCACGCGCGGAATCAATTGTAGCGTACTCGAATTTTTAGAAGGGTAGGGATGCGGATGCGGTCCGCAATCCGCCAGATGAAAGCGAAAAATGAGGCGGGATATTAAATGTTGGATCGCTGAGGTCGCGGGAAAATCATGGAAACTTTCAATCCATCGACGGCGGAGTTCTCCTGCTCCGCGCGTTCAGGTTCTTCTTTAGCGTTGGCGGTCTGAGCGCTTTGTGCCGCGGCCGGCTCTGAACGAAGAGGGTCCTCGAGCCCAGCTGATCCCTCAGCTTCCGATTTCTCCGCCAGACGCACGATGCATGGGTAAGGAATTTCCCAACGAAAATGCCGGTGCTGGCCTTTCTGTTCAAGGCTCTGCTCCAGGAAAATGGAGCGCCCTGTATCACCCACAAACTTTCCCGAGGCTGGCAACAGAATATCGCCTGCCCGATATTGGACTTCCACCTGAAGGCCGAGAAAGGCGAAATAACGGGCCATATACCTACAGTCTCGTGCCCCGTAATATTTTGGTCAATGGTACACAAGTCCTAGAAGTGGCCACGCGTATTTATTCGATTTGTAGGAAAAAGTTCGACGGTAGACTAACGCGCAAAATCTTTGATCACTGCCTCGGCGGCGCGATGCCCGCTACGCATGGCGCCCTGAATGGAAGCATTGTCGCGGTGATCTCCGCACACATAAATCCCCGGCCGAACGCGCACAGAGCGCTCCGCAGGCTCCAGCGCGCCTGGATATTGTTGCGGCTGAGCGTGCGGTATTTTGTAGCTCTTCAATAGCCGCCAGGAACGCGCCACCACTCCAAACCAATTTTTCATTTGCGCAATAACGAACCCGCTTAACTGCGCCTCAGTGAGTTCCTGTGTCCCGAGTACGGATACGGAGATCAGCTGGTTACCGCGCGGCGCATACGACGGCGCTACCTGGCTCATCACCGCAAAGTTATTCACCGGTCCAGCGCCATCGCCGTTCAGCGTAAGCATCGGCCGCGGTACGGGAGGCTCTTCCGCGGCGTAATAAAAACAGCTGACGCTTCGCGAGGCTGGTTCCGCCTCTCCTACCAGATGCGCTGCTGAGGGGCCATCGGCGGCCACCACGATTGCGCGACCCCGCATGCTTTCCCCGCCCGCCAGCGTAATTTCATTCTCGTGCAGCGATTCCACTCGCGAATTCAGGCATATCGAATCATTACTGAGTTTCTCCGCAATCTGGGCGGGAATGGCTCCCATGCCCCGTGCCGGAACGCTGGTCGATCCTTCAGACAACATCTTGAAGACAAACTCAAACATGCGGCTCGTCGTTTTCAATTCGCCGTCCAGCAGGATTCCGCCGAGAAACGGCCGAAAAAAGCGATGAATCATCTCCTGGTTGAATCCTTCAGATTTCAGAGTATCTTTTGTGGAGCGCTCCGGCCGTTTAAAAATGTCTTCGATGGAACTGTGCTTCAGACGGCTGCGTAGCCGCGCCATGCGCAATTTGTCTCCCAGCGTGCCAAAGTCCGACCGCAGCGCCTCTCGCCACATCCCGGGCATCCGCCACGGATCGACTATCGGGTTCATGCGTCCGGCGAACCACGACAATGCCCCTGGAGAAAATGATTTAAGATCAAGTCGCGAGTAATCGAGGATTTTTCGCGCTTCAGGGTACGCGGTGAGTAGCACCTGAAATCCGCGGTCCAGCAAAAATCCGTCTACCTCATCGGTGCGCACCCGGCCACCAATCCCATCCGAGGCTTCTACAATTTGAAATGTGATGCCAGCTTCGGTAAGGCGCTTCGCGCAACATAATCCAGCCAGTCCCGCGCCAATAATTAAAACGTCCGCACTGGTCGACATGCTCTCGGATTCCCTCTGGAGCTATCGCAATCAAATTGACAAAAATGAATCCTAATCCTGAGGCATGGGCGGGATTTTGCGCAAGTCGTGTACGGCAAAAGATTGTCAGAACGGGAGAGTAACAATCCAAAAACTATTGCTGGCCCACAGGCTTCGCAGCCGCATCAGCGCTGCCGCCATCCGGAAGTTTACCAGCCGTTTCAATCACCTGCTGCGCCAGGTAATTTGTGGAACGCGCTTCATCTCGCGCAATCGCCAGGTAAGCCGCGCGCAACAACTGTTCTTTGCGATTTCGTAACGTATCTCGGATCGTTTGCTGCACCTGCGGCTCGGAAAGTCCCCGCAGCCCGGGCGATTCTCGCGTAATCAGTTTCAAAATTCTGTAACCTTCTTTTAGTTGAATAGGCTGGCTCACCTGCCCCGGTTTCAAACCCAGCACCAGCTTCTTCAGCGCCGGATCAGACTGGTTCAGCGCAGACTCCGGCACATAACCCATGTCCCCGCCGGTCGCAGCCGAATTCATGTCCTCTGAATAATCCATGGCCAGTTGCGCGAAATCCGCGCCGCTGTTCAACCGGTCCATCAGCATCTTTACTTTGCGCTGCGCTTCCGCTTCATTCGTCGCATCGTCATTCTTGCGGTTGCGGATTTGCGGTTCTTTTCGGGGGGTGACCACAATCTGTGCGATTCGAAACTGCGGCTCGGCCACATTAAATTGCGCTTTGTTTGCGTTGTAGAAGTCGGCCACATCCTGGTCGGTGATCGAAATCTTGGCCACTACTTCGCGGTTCAAAAGTTTCTGTATCGATAGCTGCCGCCGGAGATCCCGCTTCAAATCATCCACGGACACGCCGCGTTCTTTCAATTGTCTCTGAAATTCATCTTCCGTGAACGGGCTCTTCAACTCCGTGAACTTGTCTTCCACCTCGCCGTCGCTGGCTTCCAGGTTCAATTTCTTGGCGCGCTCAATCAGAATTTCGTTGTTGATCAATTCATCCAGCACATTGAGCTTTAGCGACAACGCCTCCTCTTGCGAAGGAGCCTGCCCTTCGGGATTTACCCGCGTCCGGTAATATTTCTCCACTTCGTCTTTTCGGATCTCTTTTCCATTCACCACCGCCCACACGTCCGGCGAATGCTGAATCTGCCGGTTGCATCCCGCCACGCCCGCCACAGCCAGCAATCCGAGTAGTGCGATTGGTTTCAACAAGGAGATACGCACACGCCTGGGAACGGCGCTCTTCGCGCGAACACGAAAAAAGCATCGCAACGGATTAGCAACCAAGTGAATGCTCAGGCAGCTTTCTTTACTTTGCCCGCACGAATGCAGGCCGTGCACACGCGCATTTGCTTTCGAGCTCCCGACACTAATGCGCGGACCCGCTTCAGATTCGGGTTCCACCGCCGCCGCCGCGTATTATTCGCGTGGCTGATCACGTTACCGTAATGCGGCCCCTTGCCGCAAAGTTCACACTTCATCGCCATTTTTAGTCCTGCTTCTTCGGATTATTCGAAAACCGATAGCCCTTAGTCTAACAGACCCGCACCCTACCGTGAAAGCCAAGCCCGGCCCTGTCGTTGTCAGGTGCCCAGCACCTCCCGAAAACACTATGATCTGCGCCCGAATACACCGTTTCACCGATGGACTTGATTGACGCCAGTTGCAAACATCCCGCTACACCAAGGCTGTAGTTGTCTTGGTAATCTGATTAAATTTTCAAATTTTGTCCCCGGAGTTGTCGCTACACGAAATCGGACAGTCCCTTAGGTACTCCGCTGGATGGTTCCCTCGGGGGTTGCCCCGTAGTTTGAATTTGCTGCTCAACTTTATGGAGGAAACACCATGGAACACCAGGCTCTTAAAGAACTTTATATCGATGAACTGAAAGACATTTACAACGCAGAAAATCAGTTGGTGAAAGCTCTTCCGAAAATGGCCAAAGCCGCCAACTCCGAAGAACTTCGCACCGGCTTTGAAGAGCATCTTGAACAAACCCGCGGTCACGTCCAGCGCCTTGAGCAGATCTTCAAGGAACTGGGCGAGAAGCCGTCCGGCAAAAAGTGCAAGGGTATGGAAGGGCTCGTAGCCGAAGGCCAGGAAATGATGAGCGAGGATTTCGAGGACGATGTCATGGACGCGGCCTTGATCTCTGCCGCCCAACGCGTCGAGCACTACGAAATCGCCGCGTACGGCACCGTCCGAACCTACGCTGAATTGTTGGGCGAAGACACCGCCGTACAGCTCCTCGAACAAACCCTTGAAGAAGAGAAGGAAACCGACCAGAAGCTCACCGACATGGCCAGTGAAATTAACGTTAAGGCTATGGGCGAGGGCTCCGAAGAAGGCTCGGAAGAAGAAGAAGAAGTGGCGCCAGCCCGCAAAAAGGCTAGGAGCGCCAGAGCATAATTGTTATGACCTCTAACGGGCCTGACCAGAAGCGTCGCTTGAAGGAAACAGACATCGACCCGAGCGGCGAACTCACTTCCGATCGCACCGGGGAAACGGAAGACACCGGTTCCGGAACAGGAGACCGCACCGACAACCAGCCCGCCGAAAACCGGGAGAATCCCACTCGGTCCGAAAACCGCGAAAGCGGAAACCGGGACAGCGAAAACGCTCCAGCACCAGGCCACGAAGAATAGTTAGTCAACCCGATTAACGGACGTCGGGCTCGCATGAAAGTCGCAGGTGCGGGCCCGACTTTTTCTCGCAGCCGCATTTAACTGTAGAATTCGAAAATGCCGCTAAACGAATATCGCAAAAAACGTGACTTCAAAATCTCTCCGGAACCTTCCGGAGAGAAAGCCGCGCCCAAGGTGCCCAAGTCATCCTCAATTTACGTCATACAGAAACATCGCGCCTCTCAACTCCACTACGATTTCCGTCTGGAATTTCGCGGCACGCTTCTGTCTTGGGCCATCCCCAAAGGCCCGTCACTTGACCCGTCTGTAAAGCGTCTCGCCATGCAGGTTGAAGATCATCCCGTCGAGTACGCCAGCTTCGAAGGTGTAATTCCAGAAGGCGAATACGGCGGCGGCACCGTAATGGTTTGGGATCAAGGAACCTGGACTCCTGAGAGTCCCGATGTTGAAGCGGCCCTTGAAAAAGGCGATTTGAAATTTACTTTGCACGGGAAAAAATTAAAAGGTTCCTGGGTTCTCGTTCGGACCCGCGGTTATGGCAGTAGCTCCAAAACTTCCTGGCTGTTAATAAAACATCGTGACAACTTCGCTTCGGCCGATATAGATGTAGCCGAGGAAATGCCGCGCTCAGCTGTTTCCAATCGCTTGCTCGCGGAGATTGCACGCGATGCCGGCGGCGACGTCGAGAAAGCTGCAACAGGCGACCCCGAAATTAAGGCACCGGCGAAAACTGCCGCTAAGGCCATCAAAGTTCCCAACACTTCGCGATCCACCTCTTCGAAAAGTGCCGGCCGTCCGTCCGCCACAAAAAAATCCAGCGCGCGCGGCCCAAAACGCCGAAAAACTTCCTCCTGAGTGGAGCTTCCGCTCTTCCATTCCTTTGTCCGACCAAATTCCATTTCGTGCTCAACCGATGCTCGCAACTCTCGTGCGCGAGCCATTCCATAAACCTGGCTGGGTCTATGAAGAAAAGTACGACGGCTTCCGCATCCTGGCTTACAAAGAAGGCTCCAGCGTTCATCTCTATTCCCGAAACGCCATCGACCGCACCGATCGCTTTTACGATGTTGCCGCAGCCATCAGCACTCTTCGCCCCTCCACCCTTTTGCTCGATGGCGAAGTTTCCGTCTTTGATCGCGAAGGCGTCTCCCGCTTTCAATTGCTGCAGAATTTGGGCACAGGCAAATCCGTTTTCGCGGTTTTTGATTGCCTCTATAAAGACGGCCAGGATTTGCGCCACCGCCCGCTATCGGAGCGTCGCGTCGCCTTAGAAGAATCCCTCGCGGCAAATAAGTCCGCGGCCAAGACCCGAAATAAACCACCGAAGAACAAAGAGCCGGAGAACAGAATAATCGTCCCCTCTTCGCGCCTGTCCTCTGACGGCCTGGAAGCCTACCGCCTTGCTATCAAACGGAAATTTGAAGGCCTGGTGGCCAAGGATCTCTCTTCGCCATACGTCGAAGGCCGTTCCAGTTTCTGGCTAAAAGTAAAAGTCCATCAAGAAGATGAATTCGTGATTGGCGGATTTACAGAGCCATCCGGCTCGCGTAGCCATTTCGGAGCGCTCCTCCTAGGCGCTTATGATCGCGGCAAGCTTCACTTCGTCGGTAAAGTCGGAACTGGATTCAACCAGGAAAATCTGGCTATGCTGTTTAAAAAATTCCGCCCTCTGGTTCGCCAGCAAAGCCCTTTCGTCGATCCGCCCCGAGACCGCGCCGTCACCTTTCTATCGCCTAAACTCGTCGCCCAAATTTCCTACCAGGAATGGACCACCGACAAAAAACTTCGCCAGCCTATTTTTCTCGGCCTTCGCGATGATAAAAGTCCGCAAGAAGTCCGCATGCCGGAGTTTGCCGCATGAAAACCAAACAAACCAAATCAACGAAACCTCGAAAATCGCCCAGGTCCGCGAAGAATTCCAAGTCTCCGAACATAATCCCCGCGAAACTAGCGGCAACCCCTGCGGGAGCATCGACCTCATCTAAATTCCCGATCACCATTTCCAATCCCACTAAAGTTTTTTGGCCAGACGAAGGCTACACCAAGCTCCAGCTGACCGAGTTTTACGCCAACATTTTTCCTAAGCTCCAGCCATACGTAAAAGACCGCATCCTTTCTCTCGAACGCTGCCCAGACGGCATGCGTGGCGGCTGCTTCTATCAAAAAGAAGCCCCATCCAGCATGCCGCCCGGCACGCCTACAAAAGAAATTGCCCACGTGGGCAAGTCCGCCAAATCCACAAATTACGTCGTTGGCGGCTCTCTTGCCACGCAACTTGCGTTGGCAAACCTCGGTTGTATTGCAGTGCATGTATCCGGCAGCCGCACGTCTTCCTTGCGTAAACCCGACTGGGTTTGTTTCGATATGGATCCGCAATCAGGAAGATTCAGCGACGCCGCGCGCGCTGGCTTGAACCTCAAAGAAGTTCTCGATGTCCTGAAACTGGAATCCTTTCCCAAAACATCGGGTAGCCGGGGCTTGCATGTCTTTGTCCCCATTAAACCGGAAACCGACGTAGATGAAGTTTTGTCTTTCGCGGAAT
>JAUTXJ010000362.1 GCA_030838075.1 Acidobacteriaceae bacterium | reverse complement strand
ACATGGATCCGGTCATGAATGAAGTGCCAGCGCTAGGCCAGCACACCGACGCAATTTTGGAAGAGATAGGTTTTGATTCAAACACGATTGCATCCTGGCGGCAGACCGGCGTGATTTGAGCTGTCAGGACATAACCATCGGGTAGGCCAAGGAGGCGACATTGACAATCAAAGAAGGTTGGACAGGCCGCGTGTTCGAAGACTTCGAAGTCGGCGATATTTATCGCCACCCGTTGGGCCGCACAATCCTTGCAACCGATAATATCTGGTTCACGCTGCTTACCATGAACACGAATCCGATCCACTTTGATCATGCCTACGCGGCGAAAACGGAATTCAAGCGGGCTTTGGTTGATTCGACATTTACCCTCGCGGTAGTCACGGGTCAGTCGGTCGCCGATATTTCGCAAAATGCCATGGCCAATCTTGGGTGGGATGAAGTGCGTCTGCCAAACCCACTCTTCGATGGAGATACTTTATATTCGCAAAGCGAGGTACTTGAAAAACGAGAGTCAAAGTCCCGACCCAATGTCGGCATCGTGCGCTTCAAAACCACCGGCTTTTCTCAAGATGGAACTGTAGTGATTGAGTTCAAACGCACAGTCATGATCTATAAACGCGGGCATGTGCCAGAGCGCATTCAAGGACCCAGCATATCCACGCACTCCAGGCCAGCGCGATCCGAATGACTTTGACGTCTCGGTCCGAACTTTTGCCAACTGATAGTCCGCATCCTCAAGGGGCGATCAGCCGTTGGTGGCGTTTGCTCGGAGCGCTTTTGATGACTCTGGCTTTGGGCACACTCTATGCCTGGAGTGTTTTTGTCACGCCGCTTGAGAATGAATTTGGCTGGAGACGCGCGCAGACTTCCGTGGTTTTTACCTTGGCGGTGGTCACCTTTGCGAGTTCGCTTCTGCTGGCGGGAAAACTTCAGGACCGCTTCGGGCCATTCTGGATTGCAGTGACCGGCAGCGTGATGATCAGCTTGAGTTTTTTCCTGTTTGCCCATACACACAGCTTGCACTTCCTTTTTTTCTCTTATGGTGTACTCGGCGGGGTTGGCAACGGGTTTGGCTATTCCACGGTAGTGCCAGTGATGGCCAAGTGGTTTCCAGATAGAATCGGGCTCGCCACCGGACTCGCGTTGGCAGGATATGGCGGCGGCTCAGCTATCTTTGGATCGCTCGCAAATCTGGTTTTCTTTCCGCACTTTGGTTGGCGCGTCTCCTGCATGCTGCTTGGCGCAATTTTTCTGGTCATGACCATGGCTGGCGCCTTGCTGCTGAAAAACCCCGAAACTAGAAGGCCCTCACCTGCTGCCAAGCCTACTTTTACTTCCAGCGGCCATCACTTCGCTCCTGCTCAGGTTTTAAAAACTTCGTCGTTTTATTTGCTCTGGCTTGGCTTCGGTCTCGGCTCTACCGCCGGCATCATGGTCATCAGTCAATTGATCCCCTTTGCCAAAAATCAAGGAATCGCCAGCGCAACGCTGGCAACTTTGGGTCTGGTAGTAGGAGCCGGGGGCAACGTCAGCGGCCGAATTTTGTCGGGGTGGCTATCGGATCTGATGGGCAGGCTCAATACCTTGAGAATCGTATTGGCGATCTCGACTGCCGCGATGCCCGCTTTGTATTGGGTGGGCAAGCATGTGGCGGAATTCTATGCCTTAATTTTTATTGTTTATTTCTGCTATGGAACACAAGCCTCGGTGAATGCCTCAACGGTGTCCGATTTTTGGGGAACGCGAAATGCCGGCACGAACTACGGCTTACTGTTCACCGCCTGGGGGTTCGCGGGCGTTCTCGGTCCCACAATCGGTGGAGTGCTTTTTGACAAGTACAGAAACTACGGCGCCGCGTTTGATGCAGCGGCAGCTCTATCCTTAGTCGCTCTCATTTGTGTGCTATTGGCGAGGCGGCCAAGCCCCCCAGCAGTGGCAGTGACAACCGCACCTTAATAACTATTAATGTGAGCTCGAACCTATTTTTCGATTTGATGCAGAAATCATTTCACTGTTTGCTTTTCCGGTGGCAGAATACCGCCACAGGCTTGTGTTCTTTAGGCGATTTAAAACCCAAAGTCGAGGATGTTAGGTCCGCTTTTTTGCAAACGTCGCGTAAGCGGCGTCGAAACCATTTTGCACAAGATGGGATCGTTGGTCATCCGGGAAAAAGGGAGGCTTGGGAAATGAAGATGAAGAAGCTGAATTCTTGCTTCGCCACTATAGGCTTGTTGGTAGTGATCATCACCATGATGATTTCGGCGACACCGATAAATGCACAATTGGCTGGCGCCAACCTGTCGGGCGTGGTGTCCGATGAATCTGGCGCGCCAATTGTCGGTGCGAAGGTAGCCATCAAGAATCTCGCCACCGGGGACGTTCGCGAAGTAGAAACGAATTCGGACGGATTGTTTGTTGCACCGAATCTTGCGCCCGCGACATACGACGTCACCGTGACCGCCACGGGATTTGGACCGCTTACGGAGAAAAGTTTAGAACTGAAAGTTGGCGGCGAGCAGGCCCTTGATCTGAAAATGAGAGTTGGACAATTAGCGCAAGAGGTGCAGGTCAACGCCGCGGCAACCAATGTGGAAACCACTACCTCGGCAGTAAGCGCAACCGTCGAGGAAAAGACTGTTGTAGAGCTACCGCTGAATGGACGCGACTGGACGCAGCTGGCTACTTTGCAGCCAGGCGTCACCAGCGTTCGCGCGCAGGCTTCGAACGCCAGCACCGCGAATCGCGGCAATCGCGGCTTCGGCAACCAACTTTCCGATAGCGGCCATCGCCCCAACGAAAATACCTACCGCATTGACGGGATCAACATCAATGATTATTCGAACGGCTCCCCGGGCAGCGTGCTCGGCGCGGCGTTGGGCGTCGATGCCATCCAGGAATTTAACGTGGTCACCACCAACTACACCGCTGAGTATGGTCGCACTTCCGGCGCGGTAATCAACGCCGTTACACGCTCGGGAGCCAATGATGTTCACGGGTCGGCGTATTTCTTCGATCGCGACAAAATATTCGACGCCAAGCCTTTCTTCGCCAGCACTAAGGCTCCCTTCCGGCGTATTCAGTTCGGAGGATCCGCAGGAACGGCGATCATCAAGGACAAGACGTTTATCTTCGGGGATTACGAAGGTGTGCGGCAGTCCAAGAGCTCATCGCAGGCCGTCACGGTGCCATCCGCCAACGCGAGGGCGGGCATCTTCGCTAACGGCGACATACTTACTCCAGATCCGAACATTACGCGATTGCTTGCCCTGTATCCACTACCGGCGAACGCTGTTGCAAATGGGGACTTCGCGACATACAGCACATCAGGGCTACAGACGATCGTGGAGGATTATTTCACCATCAGAGCGGATCACAAGTTTTCAGACAGAGACAGTCTCAACGGCACCTACTTTTTTGATAAGGCTCCGCAAAATTTGCCTGACGCTCTGAACAACGTGATTCACGAGGTTTTCACGAAACGGCAGATGATCGGCATTACCGAGAGCCATATATTCAGTCCGGCGCTGGCGAATGTCGCGAGACTTGGTTTTAATCGAGTGGTGGGTCTCGTTAATCAGCCGGTTAAGGCAATCAACCCAGCCGCCGCAGATCCTGCATTGGGTGTCAGCCCTGGACTGTTCGCGCCTCTTTTCAACGTAGCAGGTCTTACCCCGGCCGGTGGGTTGGGCAATCCTTCGTTGTTTTTCCACCACTACAACTCTTACCAGTTTTATGACGATGTGTTCCTGACCCGCGGAAAGCATTCGTTCAAAGCCGGGTTTGCGTTCGAACGGCTGCAATACAACGTGATTTCACAGCTCAATCGCAACGGAAGATTTGGCCGGTACACCAACTCCACGGTGCCTGGAGGCCCGTCAAGCGTAGAGAATTTCATCGAAAACGCTCCAACTACGGTTGCCCTTCTCGACCCATCGATTCGAAAGGAAAACGGAAGCCGCGATAGTCTTTTTGGAGGATATTTTCAGGATGATTGGCGGATCGCGAGCAATCTGACGCTCAATCTCGGGCTCCGTTACGAGATGCTGACGTTGCCCACGGAAGCTCATAATGGGTTTGGGGTTATCAACCAATTGTTTGCCCCCGCTGTTCCAGGTGGCTGCACGACCTTTATTTCTGCTGACAACACGCCGGGGTGCACGATACCCGTCAACACTATGTGGAGGACAAATCCCACGACACACAATTTTGCTCCCCGCGTGGGCTTCTCATGGGATCCCTTCAAAAACGGTAAGACGGCGGTGCGCGGCGGCTTCGGAATATTTGATATTCTTCCGCTGCCCTATGTTTACAGCATTGGCAACTCCCTGTCTGTGCCGTTTGCAAAACAGTTGAGCGGCAAAGGCACCTACCACGCCAATTTTGATCCCGCCACCTTGGGCAATAGCGCCCTGTCACGCTACATCGAGCAGAATCCTCATCGCAGCTATGCTTTAAATTACAACCTCAACATTCAACGGGAGTTTACCTCCAAGATTTCCGGAATGGTGGGCTATGTAGGTTCGCATAGCGTTCATGAAGCCTTCACCGCTGATGACAGCAACCAGGTTGGTCCGCCAAACGTACAGTTAATAAATGGGCAGTATACATGGCCATTACCAGTCGGCAGCGGCCCGTTACTCAACGGAAACGTTGGCGACATTCGTGCCATCTTTTTCGACGGAAGCGCCAAATACAACAGCTTCCAATCGCAGGTCAAGGTCCAAGGACTACGCGGCTTCATGGGGCAGGCCGCATTCACACTCGGCAAGTGTTTTGACGATGGTTCGGGCGCGCAACTCGGCGATCCGTTCCTGACCTCCGTGCCGTCGCTGATCTTCTTCGACAAGAAAGAACGACATGGACGTTGCGACTTTGACGTTCATAAGAATCTCACTATCAATACGCTCTATGACTTCGGTACATCGAAGAGCGATTCCGCGTTCATGAGAAGGGTTGCTGGGGGCTGGCAACTGGGAATGATCATGACTGCGAGCACTGGCACTCCGTTCACGGTGGTGACGTCTTCAGATGACCTCGGCCAGAACAGCACGGACCCGTGGTCGTTTCCGAATCGCTTGACGGGATGCAATCCTTACACCGCGAACTTTAGAGCGGCAGGTATGGTGTATTTGAACAATAGTTGCTTCTCACCGCTTACCGTGACGGCTAATGGTCCAATCGTGGGCACCAATGGACGCAATACTTTGTTCGGGCCGGGACTGGTGAACTTTGACTTTACGGTCCTCAAGGACACCGTGATCACCGAGAGGCTTCGCCTGCAATTCCGCGCGGAGTTCTTTAACATCTTCAACCACGCCAATTTCCAAGCGCCGAATATCGATGCGGGAACCAGTACCATCGGTTTCGCTCCCAATCCTATCGCGGTCACCCTGAGCCAGACGGCTACCGACGGGCGCGAAATTCAATTCGGTCTGAAACTTATTTTCTAAACAGGCTGAACCGAGAGCGGGAGGGGCCGATGGTTTCCTCCCGTTTTCCATTTTGGGGCGCGCGTGGTTAACGAGAATTGTGCAGGCCATTACGATCTTTAGCGAGATGTGCAAACGTAGAGGAAAGTTCTACACTTGCAGTGGACTCGTTGGGTTAAGCTGCGCTTCGCTAAGCAGACCGCGTTGCGACAGCGCTTACCTTACCAGCCAGAGACACCGGCTGCCTGTGGGCATGGATGTGTGAAATGAGTGAGAGAGTAAACGTGGTAGATGTCACGCCGCGTGATGGATTGCAAAACGAAAAAGAGATTGTCTCCACGCGCGACAAGCTGCTGCTCATTGAAAAACTGGCGCTCGCGGGTATCCGCGAAATTCAGGCCACGAGTTTTGTTCATCCGCGTTGGGTTCCGCAGATGGCCGACGCCGAAGCGGTCGCTGTGGGCATTCAAAGATTTTCAGGCATACGGTTTTCCGCACTGGTGCCGAATCTCAAAGGTTACGAACGTGCGATCGCTTCGGGAATTCGCTTCCTGGAGTTTGTGATCGCTGTAAGCGACACCTTCAATCACAAAAATCTGAATCGCAGTACTGCAGAGTCGCTTGAACTCCTCACCCAAGTGACCAAGCTGGCGCAACAAGACGATGTTGAGATCCGCGTTGGCTTTTCCACCGCTTTCCATTGTCCGTTTGAAGGGGAAATTTCTGCGCGGGCCGTCGTTGACTTGCTGCGCGCCACACGCGAGCGTTCGCCGTGGCGCATTGCCATCTGCGACACCAATGGAATGGCGTACCCGGATCAGGTGACTGAGGTTTTGGTTCTCGCGAAAAGTGAATTGAAAATGCCCGTGACGGAACTGGCGCTGCATTTCCACGACACCTATGGCCGCGGACTCGCTAATACTTTGGCCGGGCTTGAAGGTGGTGTGCGCGAGTTTGATTCGACGACCGCTGGACTGGGCGGATGTCCATATTGTCCGGGAGCGAGCGGCAACCTTGCGACAGAAGACCTTGTGGCGTTTCTGGATGGCATGGGCTACGAAACGGGAATTGATATGGAGAAGTTATTGGACGCAGCGGAATTTGCGAATGGTTTTACTTCGCGGCCTTATCAAGGGCACTTGCTGCTGGCGAAGAGAGCCGGTGCTTGCGGAGTGAAGCAACCCAAGGAAAGCCAGCTTGCGTAGCGTACATCTTTCGGTGCTGTTGCTTTAGCAATACAACACAGATGTCCCTTCCCCTCACCGGAATCCGCGTTCTAGATGTAACTAACGTGCTCGCAGGCCCTTTCTGCAGCTATCAACTGGTATTGATGGGCGCGGAGGTTATCAAGATCGAGCAGCCAGGATCAGGCGATCTGGCGCGCAGGCTGGGCGCCGACCGTGCGACGGCTGCGCGACTGATGGGCGCGTCGTTTATTGCGGTGAACGCCGGCAAGCAGTCCGTCACGCTGAATTTGAAAATGCCCGCAGCGAAAAATATCTTTAAGCAACTGGTTACACAATCGCAAGTGGTGATCGAGAATTTTCGCCCGGGCGTGATGGAGCGCCTGGGGCTGGATTATGCCGCATTGTCAAAAATAAATCCGCGTATCGTGTACTGCGCGGTCTCGGGATTTGGGCAGCATGGGCCTTTATCTTCGCGACCGGCATATGATCAGGTGATTCAAGGAATGTCGGGGGTTATGAGCGTTACCGGCGACAAAGATAGCGCGCCTTTGCGCGTTGGTTATCCAGTGTGCGACACGGTAGGCGGCATTACCGCCGCGTTTACGATTTGCGCGGCGCTGGTTGACGCGTGCAGCACCAGCCGTGGACGAATGATTGATGTTTCCATGTTGGAATCCACGCTTGCGACCATGGGATGGGTGGTTTCGAATTATTTGAACGCCGGGACGGTACCGCTGCCCCTCGGCAATGAGAATTTTACTGCTGCGCCTTCCGGAACGTTTCGGACCGCGGATGGCTTACTGAATATCGCCGCCAATGAATCGTACCAGTATGAAAAACTTTGCGATTTGCTGGAGCGGCCGGACCTGAAAACGGATCTGCGCTTTGCTGACCGGGATATTCGTAAGCAGAATCGTGACGCTATCAACGTTGAGATTCAAGCCGTTCTGCTGACTCGCGGCGCGGCCGAATGGGAAAAATTATTGATTGAGGCAGGAGTGCCCGCGGGGCGCGTTCTCAGCGTGCCTGAAATCCTGGATCATCCTCACCTGGCGGAGCGGCAATTCATTACGCAATTTCCGAATGTCGATCCGCCACAGACCCTCACGGGCGGCGGGTACCGGATTTCGGATGGTGACGCAGTGCCACCCGGCCCGGCGCCGACGCTTTCACAACATACAGATACCTGGCTGCGGAAACTTGGCTATTCGAATATCCAGATTGAAGATCTACGTGCTAATGGCGTCATTTAGCAAAATTGGCATTCTGCAATTCGATCTTCCGTGGGCCCTTGCGAGCAACGATGCGTCCTAACCTTGTTAAAATCTTGCGTGCAAAACTTTTAGAACGCCGCGGGCTACTGGTGCCCGGCGCTGCAAACGCACTGGCCGCACGCGTCATCGAGGACTTGGGTTTCGAGGCCGTTTACCTGAGTGGGGCGGGTCTGACGAATTCGCTGTGGGGGTTGCCTGATCTGGGATTCGTCAGCCTCACCGAATTAGCGCAACATACTGCGGCAATACGAGAGGCCGTGAATCTTCCCCTGATTGTTGATGCCGACACTGGTTTTGGAAATGCTTTAAACGTGCGGCACTGTGTTCGCGTGCTCGAACGGGCAGGCGCCGATGCAATCCAGATTGAAGATCAAATCATGCCGAAAAAATGCGGACACTTTGCCAATAAATCCGTTATTCCGATTGATGAGATGGACGGCAAAATCAAAGCGGCGGTGGACGCTCGAGTTTGCGCGGACTTCGTGATCATCGCTCGCACCGATGCCTTGGCTGTCGAAGGATTCGAAGCGGCAATCGAGCGTGCTCAGCGTTACATCGAAGCGGGAGCGGACGTGACTTTCGTGGAGGCCCCCGAGAGTATTAATTTGATGCGTGACATCCCCAGGCGATTAGCGGTTCCGCAGGTCGTCAATATTGTCGTCGGGGGTAAGACGCCCGTACTGACTCAGAAAGAACTCGCGGCCATGGGCTTCGGACTCGTATTGTACGCGAATGTCGCGCTGCAAGGAGCGATTGCGGGCATGCAGCAGGCCCTGGCTCACCTCAAGCACGACGGCCGGGTGGAAGAAACCAATACTTACATCGCCACCTTTGCAGAGCGCCAACGGCTCGTGAAGAAATCTTTTTACGACCAACTCGATAACAAATACGGCGGAAAGTCATGATTCTGTGCCAATGGAATACTCCGATGCTCCAGTCGGAGGTCTGCGTGGAAGTGCGGTCCACCTAAGAATGCAAATTCATCAGGTTCGAGTTCATCCTTCAAAATCACAACTTGCGCGCGCGGATCAACTCGCGTGGAAACTTGCTCAGCTTGCGCGCGACCCGGTTCCCGTTGATTCGGATGTGACCGAACAAATCATCAACCGCGTAATCGACAATACCGCCGTAGCGATTGCCGCCATAAACCGTGGCCCAGCCATTTCCGCGAGGGCCATGGCGCTCGGTCATCGCCGCAACGAGGGTGCAACAATATTTGGAGTTCCCTCACAAGAGCGTTTTAGTCCAGAGTGGGCTGCTTGGGCGAACGGTACGGCTGTGCGCGAGTTAGACATGCATGACACTTTTCTCGCTGCCGATTATTCTCACCCAGGGGATAACATCCCTCCCATCCTTGCCGTAGCGCAAGCGATGAGCAGGACAGGAAAAGATTTAATCGCCGGTATCGCCGCTGCTTACGAGATTCAAATTGATCTGGTGAAATCCATCGGCCTTCACCCGCATAGAATTGATCACATCGCTCATTTATGCCCCGCACAAGCCGCGGGGATCGGCGCGACTCTTGGTTTGCCAGACGAGATAATTTTTCAAGCAATTCAACAGGCGGTCCATGTCAGTTTCACCACGCGACAATCGAGAAAGGGCGAGATAAGCAGTTGGAAGGCATTCGCTCCCGCGCATTCGGGAAAATTAGCCATTGAGGCGGTCGACCGCGCCATGCGTGGAGAAGGGTCGCCCAGTCCAATTTATGAGGGAGAAGACAGCGTCATTGCATGGTTGCTGGATGGGCTCGATGCACAGTACCATGTGCCGCTTCCCGAGCCGGGCGAATCCAAGCGCGCCATTATGGAAAGTTTCACCAAGGAGCACAGCGCGGAGTACCAGGCGCAAGCTTTAATCGATCTCGCATTTCGCATGAGAAAAAAAATTGATCGACTCTCGTCGATCAAAAAGGTATTTATCCACACCAGCCATCACACGCACACCGTAATTGGAACCGGCTCCAACGATCCCCAAAAGTTCGATCCGAACGCCAGCAGAGAGACTCTGGATCACTCCGTTATGTATATCTTCGCAGTCGCGTTGGAAGATGGCCGCTGGCATCATGTCGACAGTTACACGCCGCAACGTGCCAATCGTTCTGATACCGTGCGGCTATGGCGATGTATTGAAACCCGTGAAGATCCCGAGTGGACTCGCCGTTATAATTCCATTGATCCCGCCAAGAAAGCGTTTGGAGCAAGAGTAGAAATCCTCCTCGAAGATGGCTCAACGATTGAAGATCAACTGGCCGCAGCAGATGCCCACCCGCTTGGCGCTGAGCCATTTTCGCGTCCCGATTACATCCGCAAATTCACGACGCTCACCGAGGGCATCATTTCAACTGAAGAATCCAGGAGATTCCTGGATGTCGCGCAGCAACTCCCCAACCTCCCTGCAGAAGATTTACACCAGCTAAATATTGCGTTGCCCGAGAAAGCCTTGGCCGGCAGTCGGCCAGGAATATTTCAATGATCGCGAGAGCGGTTTCAAATAGCCGCGCAACGCCAACTACCTTTCTGGGAAACCATGCCGGTAAGTAAATCAGCCGAAGAAATAACAGCGCGCATCGATCGCCTGCCGTCAAGTTGGACGGTCTGGCGGTTGATCGTGCTGCTCTCCCTGGGTGGCGCGTTTGAATTTTACGATCTTTTTCAGACCGCTTACCTAAGCCCCGGCCTAATTTCCAATGGAATTTTTCGCGCTGGCGCAAAAGGATTGTTTGGGCTGACGGATCAGGCTACGTTCGCCGCCGCCACCTTCGCAGGACTGTTTGTCGGCACCATTGTATTCGGCTCGGTGGCCGATCGTTTTGGCAGGCGCGCCGTTTTCACTTTTTCATTGTTGTGGTACACCGCCGCCAGTATCGCCATGGGGCTGCAGCGCACCAACATCGGAGTTGATGTATGGCGGTTAATCGCGGGCGTAGGAATTGGCGTAGAGCTGGTAACCATTGACGCCTACGTTTCTGAACTTGCTCCTGCGCGGCTACGCGGGCGGGCCTTTGGCGTTAATCAATTCGTTCAGTTTTTGGCTATACCAGTATTAGCTCTGATCTGTTGGATATTGGTTCCGCGCACCATATTCGGCTTGGCAGGTTGGCGTTGGGTGGTCTTTCTCGGCGCCCTGGGCGCCATCGCCGTGTGGGCTATCCGTCGCAGTATTCCAGAATCTCCACGCTGGTTGGCGCAACAAGAACGCCTTGAGGAGGCCAGCGCCGCCATCGCGCAAATTGAGCAGCGCGTCGAAAAAGAAACTGGCCACCCCCTCACTGAACCGATGCATGTGGTTTCACAGTTGCACCGCAAGGGAAACTTTTCCGAAATATGGGTGCCACCGTACCGCAAGCGGACTTTGATGCTCATCGTTTTCAATTTCTTCCAAACGATCGGATTTTATGGATTTGGAAATTGGGTACCTGCACTCCTGGCATCCATGGGGTCAACGGTTACCAGTAGTTTGCGATACTCGGCCATCATCGCCATGGTTTATCCCCTGGGCCCGTTGTTGTGCATGGGAATTGCCGATAAGTTCGAACGCAAATGGCAAATCGTAAGCGCTGCAATTG
>JAUTXJ010000337.1 GCA_030838075.1 Acidobacteriaceae bacterium | reverse complement strand
AAAATTTTCCGGCGGCGTGACTAACCTCAGCACCAAAACTGGCACTAGCTCTGTTCACGGAGAAGCAAACGAATACCTCAGCAAAAAAATTTTCAACGCCAACGATTTTTTTCTGAATTCCGCCGGGCAACCGAGACCACCGTGGGTGCAGAATCAGTTCGGAGCAAACGCCGGGGGTCCGCTGAACATTCCCCGCGTTGGCGGGCGCAATAAAACTTTCTGGTTCCTCAGCGTCGAAGGGTTTCGTCTGCGAACAGGAGCACCTTTCACCACTACCGTTCCTGATGCGAGCGAACGAGCTGGCAATTTTTCACAAATATGCAAGAGCGGTTTTACGGCGGGGATTTGCGACGATCGCGGCACCGACGCGAGCGGCAAGCCGGTGGTGATCGATCAGATTTACGATCCTTGTGCAGGAATCGTGAACGCACAGGGAGTTTGCCCGGGCAGTAACGCCGCTCCCACTCCGTTCCTGAACAATATCATTCCGGTGAACCGCATCAATTTAACGTCACAAAAACTACTCAATCTGTGGCCCGCCGCAACAAATCCAACCGCGACGACCAACAACTTCACCGTTGCAACGCCGACAGGGGGCGACCATAATCAGGTGGTCTCCCGCGTGGATCACAACATCACCAATAAGCAGAGACTTTTTTTGCGTTTTAATTATTGGCACGTTACAGACCTGCCCATCGATCCTTTGGGGACGGGCCTGTGCGCGGATCGCTGTGCCGAGGATTATCACAGCTACGCCATGGGGTCCGGGTATACGTACGGTGTTACACCAACAACCGTGTTTGGATTTAATGCCAGCGTTTCGCGGTTCACTTATAATCGCAGCCCGAAAAATGCCGGATTTGACCTGACAACGATTGGCTGGCCGGCAAGTTACAACAGCGTTGTGCCTTCCGAAATGCGAACTCCACCAACTCCATGTGTGGCTAATTTTGCTGACAACATCATGTGCACCCAGGGCCAGAGTTACATCCAGGACCGCGACACGCAATACTATCTATCGCCCAGCCTGTCCATGTTGCGTGGGCATCACCAAATCCACATTGGGTTCCAGTTCGAAGTCGGCCGGGATGACTACGCTCAGTCAAATATCGCCAGCGGTGCTTTCGATTTTTGCGTGGCCGGCCAAGCATGCTTCACTTCCTTGCCCGGCGTAGCGGGTACGGGGCTTTCCTTCGCGGATTTTATGCTCGGCTACGCTGATAATTTCAATAACTTTGAAAATCATTTTTTTGCGCAAGCCGTGGTGCCCACATTTACGGCGGGCCAGCAGATATACCAGGCCTTCTATTTTGAAGACTCCTGGCACGCCACCAGAAAACTCACTTTGAATCTTGGATTACGTTATGACCTTCAGGGTCCCTGGTCGGAACGATTCAACCGCTTGTCGTATTTCGATCCGACCGCGAGCAGCTACCTCAATCAGTTTCTTCCCAAGGGCACGCCACCAATTAAAGGGGACGTATTTCTGGTGAATCCCACCAACCGAAATAATGTTCCGCTTGAGCATACTGACTTTGCTCCGCGCCTCGGCCTGGCGTACAGCATCACTCCGAACACGGTGATCCGCAGTGGTTACGGCATCTTCTGGATTCCCAACTACGTTTCGTTCAGCTTAAACCCACTGAACGACATGGTGAACGCCGCGGCAACAACGTATACCGGGACGCTGGATGGAACGCATCCGGTAAACACGATCGCGCTGCCATTTCCCGCAGGAATTGCGGCGCCGCCCGGCAGGAGCCTGGGCGTTCAGGGCACCCAACAATTTCTCACTCAGGTCGTGCAGTCAATTACCGAGGTGGAACCCAGAAATCACCCGGAAGGTTACGTGCAGCAATGGAATCTGGATGTGCAGCGGGATTTGCCAGCAGGGTTCTTCGTGTCCGCGGCGTACGTTGGATCAAAGGGAACTCATCTGGCCCAGTATTCGCAGCAAATCAACCAGATTTCGGATGGATTACTTGCGCAGGCAGCTTCGCAAGTCGATCCTTCGCTTCCGAATCCCCGACAGAATGTGACGCTGGTACAGTCGACGCCGAATCCCTTTTTCATCGATGGCCAAGCGCTGGCGCTCACTGGGCCAACCACTACCGTTGGACAACTGCTGCGCCCATTCCCGCAATATGCGAGCGTGCAGCTTGCCGGCCAGGGCTCTTACGACAGCATCTATCACTCGCTCCAATTGACGTTGCAACGTCGCTTCGCGGACGCGGGCTCATTATCAGTCGCTTACACCAACGCGAAGCTCATCAGCGATACCGATACGCTGACGGCGTGGTTGGAGCCGGGCGTAGGAGCGATTCAAGACAATAATAATTTGCGCGGTGAGCGCTCATTGTCCTCGCAAGATGTTCCTCAACGTCTGGTGATCAGTTATGTTCTCGATCTTCCCTTCGGTAAGGGCAGGAAGTATCTCTCCGGAGCCGAAGGTACCCTGGATAAAATCGTGGGAGGCTGGGGCGTTGACGGCGTCACAATTTTGCAGCGAGGCTTTCCGCTGGTATTTACCAACGGGCAAGTCAACGGCACGACTCTTTTTGGCGGCGGCTCTCGTCCGAACTTTATTTCCGGATGCGATGCCACGCCGAGCGTTCACAATTCGCCTTTGGCACAATGGTTTAACACCGCGTGTTTCGCCGCGCCAGGCGATTTTAAATTTGGTAATGAAGCACGCGTAGATCCTCGACTGCGGTCTCAAGGAATCGATAATTTTGATTTTGCGGTGTTCAAGAGAACCAGATTCGCGAGCAGCGAGCGGCTAGGCGTCGAATTCCGGACGGAATTTTTTAACCTGTTTAACAGAACTCAATTCGCGCCCCCGAACACGGTTTGCTGTAGCGCCAATAATCAGAACTTTGGGGTGGTGACCGCGGCTGCGCCGGGTACGAATCCGAGACTGGTGCAGTTTGGACTGAAACTATTCTTCTAGAGCCTTCTGGCCGATTAATCGAGCCGGACATTTAATGTATACGGTTTGGGAAGCAATTTTGTACCAACGATGGACGCAGAAATAAAAATGTTCCTCTCTATCAAAAAATGTTTTCACCGGCACGTCGGTTGGTGTATGGTTTTCACAACATCGGAGCTTTGCCGGGGAAGTTTGTCGATGCAACGGGTGTTTCGCTGAGGGTGTCCGGGAACATACCGTCCAGTTGAGAACGCACGCATGAGTGCTTGGCCGCCGCGACGCGCGCTTACGTTTCCCACCGTATCTGAACCCAGCCAGACGCTACCGGTTCGTCCAGCGGGCGAGCCCGAACATCGCTTTCCTAGCGACGAAGACTTGATGTCCCGCTTACAATCAAACGATGCGAGCGCTTTGGAGGTCCTTTTTCATCGCTACGCCCGGCTGGTATTCAGAATAGCTAGAGGGGTGATACGGGACAGCGGCGAAGCTGAAGATGTTGTACAGGAAGCATTTTTCCATCTATACAAGAAATCCATGCTTTATGACCGGTCAAAGGGTGGTGCCAAGAACTGGATCATGCAAATCGCGCTCCATCGCGCGCTGGATCGAAAAGCGCACTTAAGCCGAAGAGGATTTTATCTTGGTACAAATATCAATTCTCTGGACGATACATTGTTGGGACGGACGGACCTGGATCGGGAAATCGGCGCCAAAATCAACCGCGCGCAGCTTCAGAGAGCTTTCCAGGAGCTGCCGGATATGCAACGGATAACACTTGAGTTATTTTACTTTGAAGGGCTGGATTTACGAGAAATTAGCGAGAAATTTAGTCAACCATTAGGAAATACGCGGCATAATTTCTACCGCGGCCTGGAACGACTCCGTAAGAGCGCGTTTGTGCAGAATCTTCGGGAAACAAAACGATGCTAAAGATCCATTCCGGGTGCGACGAGCACGATAAATATAAGAAGCTCGGCGCATTGGCCGCTGCAGGTAACCTGGCCCCCCTGGAATCCGCCGAACTGCACGCGCACCTCCGCCGTTGTGAACAGTGCAATGAAGTTTTTCGCCAGTATCTGGCCCTTACAACTCAGGGAGTCGCTATTCTTGCCGATGAATTTGCGGAAAGGCTGGGCCAGGCAAGCTGGGATAAGGACTCCGCGTTCGAGCAATTGTTAGAGCGCATTGAACGTGCTCAACACACTCCCCCGGAAAAGAACCGCCGAACATACCAGCCGGTTCCTGCCGGCAAGTTACTGCGAGTCCCGGTTCGTTCGATCGCTACGATGTTACTTGCGGCAGGGCTCATTTTGACGGTGGTTTTGGGATCTTACCATTTGGGGATTCGTACTCATTCGCAAAGCGTCAGCAATGTAACCGCGGTACCTTTACCGATTGACGACCACTTACAGCAGATTTCCGAGGAAAAACAACAAGCAGACGAAGCGCTGGCCCAGCAAACCAAAAGATTAGCTCAACTGCAGACTGACGGAGCGCAAAAAGAACAAGAACTCGGAAAATTGCGTTCAGCGCTTCGTGCTTTCGAGGACCGAGCGAACAAGCTCCAGGCAGCAAGCAGCCAGTCCGAGACGCAATTGGCGGCCCTGTCGCAGGAGCGCGATTCCCTAACCGCGCAACTGCAAGCCGTTACCCAATCGTACGGGAGTGACAGGACCGAACTGGCCAACCTGCGTTTGGAGCGCGACAGAACTCTGATTCACACTGCTTCCCTGGAGGGCAAAATTTCCGAGCTGTCCTCCGCCAACAAGGAGCAAGAGAGTCGCCTCAAAGACACCAACCAATATTTGAGTTCTGATCGCGATATCCGTGAATTGATGGGGGCGCGAAAGCTGTATATCGCGGACGTATTTGACGTCGACGGAAGCAGTCGCACTAAAAAACCATTCGGCCGAGTTTTCTATACACAAGGCAAATCTCTGATTTTTTATGCCTTTGATCTCGATCGTGAGCCGGGCGTGGTCAATGCCAGCACTTTCCAAGTGTGGGGTCAACGGGAAGCTCCTCAGGGTCAGCAGGAATCGCCAATGAACCTGGGCATCCTTTATATGGACAATGAATCGAATCGCCGTTGGGTCATGCGTTTTGACGATCCCAAGAAATTAGCCGAAATTGATGCGGTCTTTGTCACCGTCGAACCTCGCGGCGGTAGCCACAAGCCCACCAATAAACCCTTCTTGTATGCCCTGCTTCGCAACCAAGCCAATCACCCCTAGCTTTATCTGTCGTTAATCATTTCACATCCTAAGAGCTCTCCAAAGAGACCCTTCGCGCGTATTAGTTTGTAAATTTCTTGCTAAGCCTCGATATTTCTTCCTCAAGTAAAGGTACCACTGGTACACATTCCCTAATGGCTTCGTACTAGTCATCAGATTCGCAAATTTGTCGAGGCAGTAATGCGTACGGAAGGAGTCCGTTTGAGTGACGGATGCCGCAGTGCTGTTGTGTCTCCAGGGTCAGCAGCGACAGGTCGTGAATCGTGAACGAGGAGCGTGGGGGATGAAGAACTTGCGTCTAATTATCGCAGCGGTATTGCAGTTGGCCTTGTGTCTCGTTATGGCCGGCTTTTTTGGCGCGCAGCTAGCTGCCCAGACAAGTTACGGAACGATTTCCGGCACGGTTACAGATGCGTCCGGAGCGGCAGTCGGCGACGCGGAAGTGACCATAACGAACGTCGCGTCAGGTGAGAAGCGGGTGCAGCCTACAAGCAGTGATGGCTACTACAATTTCGTAAATTTAATTCCGGGCACCTACCGGGTCGAAGTAGAGAAATCAGGATTCAAACGTGCAGCCCATTCCGACGTTATTGTC
This sequence comes from Acidobacteriaceae bacterium, assembly GCA_030838075.1. GTDB lineage: Bacteria > Acidobacteriota > Terriglobia > Acidiferrales > UBA7541 > Acidiferrum. The sequence goes on along the minus strand of JAUTXJ010000337.1, from coordinate 805 downwards.
GACGTTGAACAGACCGTTCGCATCGACCTGAGTCTGCAGGTCGGCGAAGCATCTCAGACCATAGAGGTCACTGGTGAAACTCCGCTGCTGCAGTCAGAGACGTCGTCTCTAGGACAGGTCGTGGAAGGCCGGAAGGTAGAGGAACTCCCCCTTAACGGGCGCAATGTTTTCAATCTAATCACTCTGGCACCCTCTGTCGTTCCGCAAGGAAGCGCCGGCGGCACCCCTGTGGGCGTCAATCCTTTTGGTTGGGGAAACTATCAGGTCAACGGTTCGTTCGGGAACGAAAGCGCGGAATATCTCGATGGGCAGCCTCTGAATATCGGCTACATCAACCTGCCGGTCATCATTCCAACCCAGGATTCCGTCCAGGAGTTCAAGGTACAAACCAGCAACACGGGCGCGGACTGGGGCAAATTCTCCGGCGGCGTATTGAACTTCAGCACCAAATCCGGAACTAATGGTCTGCACGGCGCAGCGTACGAATATCTGCGAAACAAAGTTCTGGACGCCAACGACCCGTTTAACAAGGCTCACGAACTGGCTAACGGGCTGCCCAATAAACCAGGAAGTTTCACGCAGAATCAATTCGGCGCAAACGCCGGCGGACCTCTGTGGATACCGCATCTTTACGATGGACGAGATAAAACGTTTTGGTTCTTCAGTTGGGAAGCGTTCCGTCTCAGGCAAGGTGTTCCGCCAGTGCTGACGACCGTGCCGACGCCCGCGGAGCTGGCTGGAAATTTCTCGGCCCCTGGAATCGCACCAATTATGGATCCCTGCGGCGGAACGGTGACGAGCGGAG
>JAUTXJ010000324.1 GCA_030838075.1 Acidobacteriaceae bacterium | reverse complement strand
GAACAAAGCCTGCTCTTGCGCTGGCCCCCATTTGCCGACGATACTGGAATACTAACTTCATACGAAATCATGAAAACTACCATTTCCCTCTCTACGCCCGCTGAACTCGAAACAGAATCTCTGGTCGCGATTGCGCTCAACCAGGCCGATCCAGCGCAAATCGATAAAAACAAAGACGCAAAACCGCAGATTAAGCTCGCCACCGCCGACTCCGCGGTGCAATCGGTCACAGCTGACCTGTTTTCAAGCGGAGAAGTCACCGGCAAGCCCTTCGAAATCAACTTGTTGCACAAGCCTGCTGGAGTGAAGGCCAAGCGCCTCTTGCTGATCAGCGGAGGCGCGGCGAAAAAATTCACCGGCTATGACCTCCGCCGCATCGCTGGAACCGCAGTACGTACATTGAAAGCGCGCGGAATCCGCAGCCTCGCTTTCATTGCCCCGCCCGGCATTCCCGCCGAAGAGGCCGTGAGGGCCATTGTCGAAGGCGCGCTGGTTGGCAACTTTGACCCCGACTATTACCGCAGCGATCGCAAGGACCAGAAGATTGATGCTCTCACCATCCTCACTACCGGCGACAAAGCTACGCTCGAAAAAGCCGCCAACGAAGCGCAAGTCATCGGCGAGTCGCAAAACTTCACGCGCGATCTGGTGAACGAGCCCTCCAACAGGATGACTCCGACCATTCTCGCGGACCGCGCTAAGAAGATGTGTCAGGAAGTCGGGTTGAAGTGCGAAGTGTATGGCGCGGACAAGATCAAAGAAATGAAAATGGGCGCATTCTGGAGTGTGGCGCAAGGGTCCGACGAGCCGCCCGCGCTGATCGTCATGCGCTACGAACCGGCCGGCGCTCCCGAGAAACCGGTCTTAGGACTGGTGGGCAAAGGAATCACTTTCGATACGGGCGGCATCTCGATCAAACCAGCCGACGGCATGGAGAAGATGAAATACGATATGGCCGGCGGCGCAACCATGATCGGCGCCATGCGCGCTATCGCGCTATTGAAACCGAAAGTCAAAGTGATCGGCATTGTTTGCGCCACGGAAAACATGCCCTCCGGCAAAGCGCAGAAGCTCGGCGACGTGCAGATCGCCATGTCGGGGAAGAGCATCGAGATCATCAATACCGACGCCGAAGGACGCCTCGTTCTGGCAGATGGTCTTTTCTATGCGCGGCAGCTTGGCTGCACTCATCTGGTGGACGCGGCAACATTGACCGGTGCGGTCGTGGTCGCACTTGGCTACACCAACGCGGGAATCTTCGCCAATGAGGACGCGATGTACGATCGCTTCCGCAAAGCAAATGTTGAAGCCGGCGAAAAAATGTGGCGGCTGCCGCTGGACGACGAATACAAAGAGAACATCAAGTCGACGATTGCCGACATCGTCAACTCCGGCGGACGCTGGGGCGGCGCCATTAACGCGGCCATGTTCCTCAAAGAGTTCGCCGAGGACACGCCGTGGATTCATCTCGATATCGCCGGAACGGCCTGGACGGAAGATCAGAAGCCGTGGATTGCGAAAGGCCCATCGGGAATCGCGCTGCGCAGTGTGGTGGCGTTCGTAAAAGGTTTTGCGAGTTAACATTTGCCACGAATTTTTCTTTGGAGGAAAAACGATGAAAGCTCTGATGCTGGTGGGAGTGGTTCTGCTGGTGCTGGGAGTAGTCTCGTTCTTCGTTCCGGTTCCGCACTCCGAACATCATGGTGTCAATCTTGGCGACGCGCATGTGGGCATTACGACGCACGACGATGAGAAGGTGGCGCCGGCCGTAAGCATCGTGCTGGTTGTTGTGGGAGCTGGTTTGATGATTGCGGGAAGAAAGAGTTAGCCTCGACCACGCGATATTCCCGGACCAGTTTCGAAAACGTTTCCGCGAACATCCGCGGTCGAGTTTTCTATTTCGTCTTCGCCTGATCGAACGCCTTTTCCAGATTCGCCACCAGCGGAGCCTCATTCTGCTGTAAGCCACTGCGGCCCATCATGCGCCACAGGTATTGGTTCCGCGGCCACCCGTGAGCGTCGTAAACCGCGAGAACGTCTTCCGACGGCCGGCTCGTCACTATCAGAACGATATCCGCCTGGCGAGGCTCATACACCACAATGAACTTTCCCCACTTCTGTATTGCGTCCTGCACCGTGCCGATGGCCTGGCGATCTTCGGGAAGCAAATCGGGATTAAACTGCTCGCCATCGTAACTGGTGACGTAGACGTAACGCGCGTTCACCAGAGTGCCGGGAAATGGCGGAATACTTTGCGGAGCACTCGGCTTTGGGGGTTTGGGAGCAGCAACAGCGAATGTGGTCGCCAACAGCACAACCGCTAGTCCGGCAGACCAAGTACTTTTATTCCTTAACGCGTTAATTTTCATGGGTTTCTCTGGGATTGCTGCTTATTTAGATGTTCGCGCTGAGAGGTGCGTTGCCCCGATTCCAGAACAATTCCGCCTAAGCTGTTGAATTTACTGTAGCTCCAAGATATTCGAGGATTAGCCCTCTCGAGTACAACGCTTGCGGTGGCAGCGGCCCCCCCCTGAATGCTAGGTCCGGGGCCGGAAACGGCCCTAGGAGCGAAGACCAAGGGCTAGTGGAGGCGGAGGCGGAGGCGGAGGCGGAGGCGGAGGTGGAGGTCATAACGACAAAAGATGCCGCTCCTTTGGCATCTTCATGCGGATGTCACTTCCCGCTATAGCTTCTAGATAATGCCTCAATGGCTTACAGACTGTTTCAATCACTTACGCGAATCGTCAACAACGTGCCCGCGCATTTTATCTTCACGCGGCGCCGAATCTCTCGGCGGCACGGGCTTTCGCCTTCGCCGCC
>JAUTXJ010000301.1 GCA_030838075.1 Acidobacteriaceae bacterium | reverse complement strand
AGTTGTTGGTATAGGTGCTGTCGCTTCCCGTGGGAAGCAAACCCGGGACATTCAGCCTCTTCACGCAGCTGCCGTAAATGAACGGGTATTTGCCGGCGGCTGCCAGGTCCTGGTCCAGATTTCCGATGTGACAAGCATCATCTTTAAACGCTCCAAAATCCTCCACGCGCAATCCCAGATTTAAAGTGAGATCCGGTCTGATCTTCCAGTCATCCTGCGCGAAAACCGCGAAATCGTTGGTACGGTACTGGTGATTGTAAACACCCCCGCCGCCGAAACTCCCGCCGGGCGCGCCTTGCAGTAGGTTTTGAAAATCGGTCAAGCCACCGATACTTGCCGAAGTAGCGGTGGACGGTGCGCCTGGAGAATTGGAAAAGAAAAGCTGCCCATTAAAAGTTTGCGGGAAAAGTTTGTCCAGATTCACGCGCGTAAATTCTCCGCCGAAGCGAAAAATGTGCGCGCCTTTTACCCAGCTGACGGTGTCCACAAAGTTGTAGTTGTTTTGCGTCTGATATTGATTAGCGGGCGGTGTTGGACCTAATTGAAATCCCGCCGAACCGAACTGCGTGAATTTGTAGATCGAATCAGTGATGTTGTTGGTCGGCCGGTCGATGCCCAGGTCTGCCGCGGTGACCGGCGCGATATTCAAAAGGCTGTAGGAAATATGCACAAACCCAAAGCGAAACTCGTTGACCAAGGTAGGCGAAAACAAATGCGTTTCACTCGCGCTGAAGAACCGCCCGGTCACCGGAAGATCGTAAGGAAAATTCAGATCCGCGGCGCTGATGCTGCTTGCCAAAGTTCCGCCCAGCGAAGCCTGCAGACCGCCGGCTCCAAACGGCAAGAAAGATTCGGCGTTAGAGAAAAAGAAACGCGCGGAAACCTTGTCCTGGCCGCCGCGGAATTCACGGTCGTAGTTGGTAGTGAACTGGTCGTCCGTATATTTCCCAGGTCGGTTAACTAGGAACGGTCCGTTATTCAATCCCACAGCGCACGTATCCGGATCTACCGTTACCCCCGGAGTTCCGGCAATAGAAGGCAGCAAAAATCCATTCGCGTCGCCGCCAAACTGGTTGCTCTTGAAATTCAGCAACTTCAATATCACCGGGTCGATGGTAATAGGCACCGCGGGGCAGCCGCCAGCATTGGCCGCGGTTGGAGCAGTCGCCGGCGTGCTGAATATAGCCGCGAGATTCGCGGCTGACCGGTCGGCGGGCAGAATAGGAAATCCCGGATTGTTGATCTGCGTCCCTGGAGAAAGCGCGCTGCGCTGCCGGGTACCCTGATAATTGACGAAAAAGTAGCCCAGTTTTTCCTTTACCACCGGGCCACCCAGGCTGACGCCAAAAATATTCTGCTTTACGGGGGGGCGTGGCTCGCCGGCGGCGTTCAGGAAAAATTCGTTCGCGTTCAAAACGTCATTTCTAAAAAATTCGTACGCATCTCCGTGCAAACCTTTGGACCCGGAACGCAGGATGGCGTTCACGTTGCCACCTCCATTGCGGCCTTGGCTGGCATCGTAGAGCGAAGTCTGAATTTTAAATTCCTGAATCACGTCAGGATTCGGCAACGGCACATTGGTGGATTGCGAAACGTTGTAATCCGTCGAGCTGATGCCTTCGATCAAATAATTGTTGTTGTCTTCGCGCTGCCCATTTACCACGATGCGCACGTTTCCGCGGCCCAACTGCGCCGAAGCATTCAGCTCGCTATTCGTTCCGGTAGAGAGCGAAAGAAGCTGCTGGTAATTTTGAGTAGCGAGCGGAAGCTCGCGAATCGTGGCCGTGCCGATGGACTCGCCAGTTGTGGCATTGCTAGTCTCTACATTGGTGACCTGTGCCGAAATTTCCACGCGCTCGCTGACTTCTCCGGGCTTCAGGGCAATGCTCACACGCGTGGTTTCCGTTACACGCACTTCGATATTGTCCGCCCTTGATTGCGCGAATCCTGGTTTGTTGACCACCACGTAGTAGGTGCCCGGAGGCAGCAGCGTTACGGTAAAAGCGCCGTCAGGGGCCGCAGTGATTTTTCGCGCTAGCGCGTCGGTGCGGCTGTCGACGATTTGCACTTCGGCGTCCGCGATGCTGGCTCCGCTGCTATCAACCACCACACCGCTGATCGCTCCCGTAGCGCCACCCTGGCCGTACGCCAAACCGCCAAAAACGCTCGCTAATAGGAACACTACGACCGCAAATCTGAAAACACCTCGCATCAGAACCCCCTCAGTATAGGACTGTGTCGAACGGGACACGTTAGCAAGCCGAAGGACTTGCGAAACGCAATTTTCTCGGAGAATACACCTTCGCCTGGTCCGCCCGAATAAATCCTTATGATGAAACTAACGTTACAGTTTCAACCTGTCAAGAATTCTAGGATTAAATCTTTGATTAGGATGAACATCGCATTTGGCCTGTGCGCAGTCCGATAGAGCGTCAGACCGGCCTCATCATTGCTCACGCGCCAATGTAACGGGCGTAGAGCGATCGCGCCACGGCGGGATCCGTCGTACCCTTCACGATTGCGCGGCCGTCAGAAAAGACCGTCATCTCGTAGGGTGCAACCCGAAACCGCAACAGGAAATCGTTCTGGCGCATCCCAGTGACGGTGCGCGACAACCGTTGTTGCAAGGCACTCAGATCCAGCGCGCGATTATGTTCGTGTATCTGAACCGAGTCGCGGCCGCACATCGTGATGTGTGGTTGAGCTTGGCCTTCGAGGTAGGAAAATTCCCGCCTGCCGCAGCACCGGCAATCTGGATTGCGCTCGACCTGTACGGATTGAAAATGACCGCTCCACACATCGCACGAAATGAGCCGCCCGTGCAACTCCTGATAATTGCCGCTAAGAAGCTTCATAGCCTCGGCAACCTGCAAAGAGGCGACAAGGTTTACGATCGGACCCACGACACCTACAGTGTCGCAAGTGTCTTCCATCCCCGTAACGGCCTCGGCTTCCTCAAGAAGGCAAGCCAGGCAAGCACTCTCACCCGCTTGAACAGTCATCGTGAGACCATAACTGGCGACTGCGGCCGCGTAGATCCACGGCTTGCCACACTTAATGGCAAAATCATTGATCAAAAAACGGGTTTCGAAGTTGTCGGTACCATCAAGAATCACATCGAAATTATTTAGCAACTGCTCGACATTGTGAGGGTTAATGTCTGCAACGAGGCCTTCAATGGAGACGCTGGAGTTAATAGCGCGCAATTTGCGCTCCGCAGCAACAGCTTTCGGCAGGGCCTCGCGAGCATCAGACTCATCGAACAGAGTCTGGCGTTGTAGGTTGGAGGGCTCCACAAAATCGCGGTCCACGATTCGAATGCGGCCCACCCCGGCACGCACCAAAAGACTCGCGGCAGCAGCCCCGATGGCTCCGCATCCAGCCACCACTGCGCTGGATGCCAGCAGACGTTCCTGTCCCCCAGCACCAATCCCGTTAAAAAGTATTTGTCGTGAGTATTTTTCTTGAAGAAAATCGTCCACGAATCAGCGGCCCCAGCGGGTTTCGCCATCGGAGGCCCGCTACCGCGATGATAACGCCAAACATGCCCGACTGGACAACGCCCCTGTGCTACGCTTCGTTTGAGACAAATAGAAGATGAAATCAGGGTGGGCCAATGGGCTGCGAGGCATCGTCGCGCTCGCACTTCTCAGTGGAGTTGTGACGACGCGCGCACAAACTCCACAGACCGGTAGTTCCGCCGCCGAGCCCGCCGAACAGCCCATGGTGCTCACCACTCGCGTGGTGTCACAACACGGACGGGTTCTCAGCGAACCGGTCAAAGGTATAAATGTTGAGATTGGCAAACCGCTGGACCCCACCAAAGTAGCTCAGAGTATCCGCCTGCTTTACAAAACTGGAGATTATTCCGACCTGCGTGCTGTCATCACTTCAGTTCCAGGCGGAGCGCGCCTCGATTTTGTAGCTCGCGAAAATCTTTTTTTTAACCAGGTACTAATCGACGGCCTGGCTCCTCCGCCCAGCGAGGCTTCTGCTGTAGCCGCAACGCAACTCAATCTCGGCCAAACTTACCGGGCGGAATTGGTAGACGAAGCGGCGGAGCGTTTGCGCGACACCCTGCGACAGGAAGGGTTATATACCGCCGAGATCAAAACGCAAACAGTTCCTCACCCGGAAACCCACCAGATGGACGTGATCTTTCACATAAAATCGGGCCCTCGCGCGCGTGTGGGGAATATTCAACTGAAGAACGATACCCAGTATCCCGATGCGGAAATTCTCAAACGCCTCAAATTGAAACAAGGACGCCCGATTACCTCCGGGCGGCTACAGAGCGGAACCGACCGAATCCGCAAGTACCTCGTGAAAAAAGGAAATCTGATTGCTCGCGCAGTGGTGCGCCGCGGTACGTATGATGCCGCAACAAATACCATCCCGCTGGATCTGGAAGTATCCCAGGGCCCCGGCGTTAAATTGCAGGTAGTAGGGGCGAAATTTTCGAAAGGTGACTTGAAACGGTTGGTGCCTGTATATCAGGAAGGCGCGGTGGACGCCGATCTTCTCGAGGAAGGCAAGCGCAACATGCGCGAACGTTTGGAGCGCCAGGGATATTTCGATTCCACTGTCGACTACACCACCGAAACACAGACGGCAGCCTCGAATCCCAACGGGTGGAAGGGCACTGAAGAAGTGATCACCTATCACGTCGTAAAAGGAGACAGACATAAGCTGGTTACCATCGACATTATTGGCAATCACTATTTCAGTGATGAATTATTGCGTAGCCGCTTACAGGTCTATAAAAAGGCCTTCGCGTCTCCGGGACGCTTTAGCAGGCGCCTGGTGGAATCGGACGCGCAGTCCATGCGCGCTTTGTACCTAGCCAACGGCTTTCTGGAAGCCAAAGTCGATGCTGTGCCGTTAGACAACTACAAAGGTAAGACTGGGGACCTGGCGATTCGATTCAATATTCAGGAAGGCAAGCAAACTCGCGTAGCGTCCCTGAAGCTCGAAGGCGTGCATGCGTTTAAAGAACAGGAACTACTTGGAGATGTGGCCTCTACACCGGGACAACCCTATTCGGATTTTAACGTGGCTACCGATCGCGACGTTATTCTAGCCCTATATTTTAACGACGGATTTCCCGAAGCGACTTTCACTTCCAAGGCTGATCGTGTCGCTCCGGAGCCAACCACCGAAAAAGCAGAGCTCCAGCGAAGCGAAGTCCTCAGCACGACGCCTCCTGAAAACGAAAAGGCTTCCGACAAGCGGAATTCCAAAACAATCATCCCGCAGGCTCCGCCAGTCAATCTCATCTATCACATTCAAGAAGGCCCGCAGACCATGGTGCGCAGAATTCTCTATTCCGGTTATGAGCACACCCGGCTAAACGTGCTTCATCGCGAAGTCGAAGTAAAAGAGAACGCTCCACTGCGCGAAGGCCAAGTCGTCGAGTCGCAACGCCGTCTTTATAACCTTGGAGTCTTCAACCGCGTGACCATCGAGCCACAAAATCCCACCGGCACCGATCGCGACAAGGATTTAGTCGTTCTCGTGGAAGAAGCCAGGCGCTACACCATGGCCTACGGCGGCGGCTTCGAAGTGCAGCGTCTGGCCAGCACCTCCAATCCAGTCGGGGGCCAGGTGCAAGCCGCGCCGCGCGGAATTTTTGAAATATCAAAATTAAATCTGACCGGCCGCGCCGACTCTCTTTCCCTCAAGGTGCGCGGCAGCACCATCGAGGACCGCGCACTGCTCACCTATTCCGATCCCAACACCTTTGGGCACAAAGATTTGAGCGTTCAAGCCACGGCTTACACGGAAAAAACACAGGATATCAACACCTTTACCGAAACGCGCTACGAAGGTTCTTTGCAACTGACCGACAAGGTTACGCCCCGTACAACTATTCTTTTCCGTTACGTGTTTCGCAAAGTGCTGGTCTCTAATATCGCTGACACCATCAATCCCGTAGCCATCCCACTCTTTGAGCAACCCACCCTGGTTTCGCTGTTTGGTATGACCTGGGTTCACGACAAGCGAGACAATCCCGCCGATGCCACCCGCGGGAGTTATAACAGCGCGGATTTCAGCGTAGCCGGCAGTCACATCGGATCCAGCGCAAGTTTTTTAAGGTTTTATTTTCAAAATTCTACTTACTATCCTATCAAGCGGCGATTTAGCTTTGCCCGCTCCATACGCGTCGGCGGTTTGATCCCTTATGGCCAAACTGTTTCGCTGACCTTCCCGCTGCCAACCACGCCGCCCTTGCCAATCGTTATCCCGCTACCGGAGCGCCTTTTTGCCGGCGGCGGGACGTCGCTCCGTGGATTTGCCCTGAACCAGGCCGGGCCACGTGATTCCGTTACCGGATTCCCCGTGGGCGGCCAGGCCCTGCTCGTGCTGAATCAGGAATTTCGTTTCCCGATGCGCCTCCCATACTTCGGAACATCCTTGGGCGGAGCTATTTTTTACGACGGCGGTAATGTTTACAGCAGATTAACCCGCATCAGCTTCCGAACCTCAACGCCGGCACCCACCTTTAACATTTCTAATCCGGCCACAGCTTTCTGTGTGACCAATTGCAGCAACGAACTGAATTATTTTTCTCATACGGTGGGTTTTGGGTTCCGTTATGCTACGCCTGTAGGGCCAATTCGCATCGACCTGGGTTACCAGATCAATCGGCCAACCTTTGTGATCCCCTGCAGCACTCTCACCGGCGCCGTTCCGACTTGTCACAAAGGCGGCCGCCTTCCCGGTTTCCAAATCTTCTTCAACCTGGGACCCAGCTTCTAATGTCAGCCAAAATATTTTTACGGCGCCCGGTGTCAATTATTCGCATCCTCGCTTTATTTTTTTCAAGCCTGACTTTTGTCATCGCATCTTCCGCCCAGCAGCTGATCGATCGCATCGCCGCCCGCGTCGAAAACGACATCATTCTGCTAAGCGACGTGCGCATTCTCGGCCACTATCAGATGCTGGTGGATGGTAAATCGGAAGCCGAAGCGCAATTGCTCGATCGCCTGATCGATCAGTGGGTAGTGCAAAACGAAGCTGATGCCTCGCGGTTTCCGCGTCCCACCAACGCCGAAATTGACCAAGCCGTTGCCGCGCTGAAAAAATCGTTTCCCTCGATTCAGGAATACGAAGAGCGGCGAAAGCAAAGTGGATTAAGCGAGCAACAAGTGCGCGACAAAATCGCCACTCAGATTCATCTGACAAATTATCTGGATTCCAGATTTCGCCCGTCTGTCCAAGTGGACGCCAAGGCCATCGAAAATTTCTACACGTCGGCGGTCTTACCGCGAGCCAAGGCCCGCGGGCAAGAACCCCCTTCCCTGGAAGCGTCGCGCGACGTCATTCAGGAAGCCTTGATTGAACAAAGCATCGACGCACAGGCCGAACAATGGCTCAAGGAAAGCCGCTCCCGCATTCACGTTGAGCGGCTATTGGACGAAGAAAAAGAATGACTGAATCCAGCCGCACCAGTAAATTTCGCTGGCTACGCCATGTGGCGTGGGTCTCTGCGCTAGCAATTTTTCTGGCTGTAACCACACTGGTCATTTTCTTTGGAAGCGGGGCCGGCAACCCCTTACTTCGCCGCGTAGTGATTCGCCGCCTGCAAGACCTCACTGGCGGCCGCGTGGAATTGCGAACCATCTCCATCAACTGGCTTTCTTTGCGCGCTACGCTGAAGGGCCTCGAAGTCCACGGTTTGGAACCACCCGGCACCGAACCCCTCTTCACCGCTGAACAGGTGGACGCTGGCCTGCGCGTCGATTCCTGGTGGGGACGCAAAGTCTCTTTGAATAGTTTGGTCGTTCACCAGCCGCACGTCCATATAAGGATCGGAAAAAACGGCGTCACAAATCTTCCGGAGCCGCGTCGCCCTCGTTCAGCTAAACCGCTGGCACAAACAGTTCTCGACCTGCACATCCAACACCTCAAGCTCGACAACGGCTGGCTTCTCTATAACGATGTGCGAACTCCTTTGGCCATCGAGGGCGACAACTTACATCTCGCGCTGAACGCCAGCGGCCCGCTTGATCATTCCGTCTACGACGGCAATCTTGACTGGCAGAACGTAACCTTCACGGCCCAGAGTTTTCTTCCGATTCCCATCGGTGTTTCCGCGAAGTTCACCATTTCGCGAGACGGTTTCACTTTGCAACAGGGCGACGTAAGGGCCGGCCGATCGCATCTCGACGCGCAAGCTGAACTCATCAACTTCACTGACCCGCGCTGGAACATGCGCTACCGCGGATGGCTCGAGCTCCTTGATCTTCGTGAAATCTTGCGAAACCCGTTGGTCCCCACCGGTCGCGCCGACGTTCACGGCGAAGGAACATTTGCTGGCGGTCAATTCCACGGCACCGGTATTTACGCCGGCCGCGATATCGCCCTCCCTTACGACGATTTCCACGCCAAAGGCCTGACCAGTCACGGCACCTTCACCATCAACAACGATGGCCTCGTAGTCCCGGACTTTTTTGCGGGTGCGCTCGGCGGCACCGTGAAAGGCCGCGTTACGTTGCGATTCGCGGGATTGCAGTTTCACGCCGAAACCCACGTGCAGGATATTCGTTTAGCCAATTTGCTGCCCTACATCGAACATCACGGATTTCCCATCGATGAATTGCACTGGGATGCTGACCTGACCGCGGACACCAAGGAAGACTGGACCGGCGCATTCGAACACTTTGGTATTGTCGCCAAAATGCATTGGGCGCCGCCGGAAACCGTGGCTGCAGGTCACGAAGCGGTGGAGGGGGATTGGCAATTCGTCTACAAATACGACACCAGTCTCTTCACCGTCGTGTCCGGTGCATTTCAAACTCCCACAACGAATGGCAGCGTTTCCGGTCTCTTGGCCCCGCGCGATTCCAGAATGGATTTGAAATTTGAAACTACCTCGCTCGAAAGATACCGGGACTTCATCAATGCTCTGCGCGATGTACCGCCTCATTCCGCTGACGCCAAGCAACCCCTTTCAGGAAAAGTCGGCTGGGACGGCAAAATCACCGGTCCGTCCGGTAAACCCACATTCTCTGGCCATCTGCGCGGCGGGAACGTGCAATACAGTTCGATCATTCTGGATTCCCTCGATGGCGACCTGCAGTATTCACCCAATGAATTGGTCCTTTCGAGGGGACATGCTCGACGGGGTCCCACCAGTAGTTCACTCGAGGTCAATCTGGAACTGACTGATTGGAGTTTTCTTCCTGACAATTCCTGGTCTGCGGACGCCAGCCTGGAAAAAACTTCCTTGGAAGGTTTGCAGCAGCTTGCCGGCTGGTCCTATCCAGTTCGCGGGAACTTGTCCGGCGAATTTCACGGCGGTGGCACTAGGAGCGAGCCCACCATCACGGGCCTTTTCGATCTCGCGGACGGTAATGTTTACGGTGCGTCTTTCAATCGCCTGCGCGGACAACTCACCGCCACTACCGAGGAAGTTCGCATTGCTAACGCCGAGCTGCGCTTTTTCCCGCCTGCAAACGAAAAGGGGCGCGGCGCCGGTATTGTCACCGGAACCGCTGCCTACCGTTTTACCGACCAATCGATTTTCGCCGATTTGGTCGGCGCGGCACTCCCGCTGGAAAGCTTTGGCAAGTTGCAATCCTCGATTGCCCTTGGCGGGCAAGTGAATTTCCGTTTCAAGACCGAAGGCCCCATCCACACACCGGTTGCAAGTGGCATTTTCCATGTCACCGACTTGCGCGTGGGAGAGGAAATAATCGGGAGTTTTGACACCGACCTGGCCTCCGACGGAAAAATTGCAAGGTTAACCGTAAGTTCCGCGATGAGCACCGGAGAAATTTCTGGAGGTTACACCCTCGGCCTCGCCAACCCATTTCCCGTCGAGGGAAAAGTTTCTATCAGGAATATCGATCTCGACCCCTTCCTGCTCGCTGCGTTGCATTTAAAGCAATTCAGCGGTCATGGTCAAGCAGACGGCGATATTTCGATGAAAGGCGCGTTGAAGGACCCCCGCGGAATCGTCATGGAAGCAAATTTCTCTCGGCTCATACTCAACTACGAGAATGTACAGCTTGAAAATAGTGGGCCGGTCCGCTTCCGCTCCTCCCGTGAAGCTCTCGAAATCGAACCCGTCGTCATGCACGGTACGGACACCAACGTAAAGATTGAAGGGTCCGTACAATTTACGGGTCGGCGAAACGTGGCGCTCCGCCTCGATGGCGCGGTCGATTTGCGTCTCATTAATGGGTCCGTCCGAAGTATGGACGTGCACGGCGCTGCGCAAATCAACGCCGCCGTGGAAGGTACTCTCGAGCGTCCCCGCATCACCGGACGAGTCCACCTTGATAATGCCTCCATGCGCGCCGCGGATTTCCCGACGGGCATGAGCGCCATCAAAGGCGACCTGATTTTTGATACTACCCGTCTATTTTTTAGCGACGTAACTGCCGAAGTCGGCGGCGGCACCCTGCAACTTTCCGGCAGCGTAAATTACGGAGACGCCGGCGTCCGCTACGACCTCAACACCAGCACCAACCGCGTGCGTATCCGCTATCCAGAAGGCATGAGTTGGTTGCTGGGTGGAAATTTGCGGCTCACCGGCACGACCAACTCTGGCGTTGTTTCCGGCAAAGTAACCGTGCAACGCGTCTTGTTGACGCAAGGCCTCGAAAGTGCCGGCGTACTGGTCTCTTCTAAGGAAGGTATTTCCGGGCCCACCACCGATTCATCCTTTTTGCGCAATTTGCAGTTCGACATCGAAGCCGTATCCTCCCCCGACGCCCGCATGGAATGGCCCGGCGCCGAATTGGAAGCAGATGCCAATTTGCGAGTGCGCGGCACATGGGAGCATCCCATTTTGCTGGGTCATATTCATCTACTGTCCGGTGATTTGTACTTTGCGGGCAACCGCTATCGCGTGGCGCGCGGCGACATTAATTTCGCTAATCCGTTCAGACTCGACCCCGTGATCAACGTCGAAGCTTCCACCACCGTTCAGCAATATGAAATCACGCTCAACTTTAACGGCCCGTCCAGTAAACTCGCGTTGGCCTATCGCTCCGATCCTCCCTTGCCCCCTAACGACATCGTCGCCTTATTAGCCATGGGTCAACCAAGCGCCGAAGGCACCGCACGCAGCGGCGGCACGGCGCAAAACGCCAGCTCCGGCGCCACCGCGCTCTTATCAGAGGCCGTGAACGCCCAACTCGGTGGCCGCCTGCAACGTTTATTTGGAATTACCAGGTTGCGCGTGGATCCCGGACTGACCCCCGTGGCTTCCAGTTCTGACCAGAACGCCGGCCCACGCGTCACCGTAGAGCAGCAAATCGCGCGCAATCTCAACATCATGTATGTTTCGAATGTGGGGTCAACTCAGGAACAGGTCATTCAGGTGGAGTACACCATAAATCGCAATATTTCCGTGGTGGCCTTACGCGACTATAACGGAACCTTCGGTATCGACATTAAAATCAGAAAACGGTTTAAGTAACTCGATTGCCCGGCCCAAATAACTGTACAAAAACCACAGAAACCCTCAAGGACGCTGAGAAATTTCCTTCATCTCATCTTGCAGCGTAACCTCTGGTTTGCTCTTCTTGCTGTTGCTCCTAACACCCGGCGTATCAACATCGCCGTCTTGTGATTTCAACGTAAGCAGCGATTCCCGGGTTGCGCTGCTTGCTGCCGACATTTGCACCGTCTGGATTTCCTTGCTGATCTTGGGGCTTTCGGCCGCAAACTTTTGTCCCAGCGGCGACGAGTAAAAGTCCAGCAAACCCTTTATTTCGTCATCGGTGAAGTGCTTGTCATAGATCGCCGCGATTTGCTGCAGAGCCCGTTGCTGGTCGAAATTCTTCTGAAAGCTGCCCGAAGCCACGGTAATCAACTCCTGCCGCTTCGAATCATCAGCAACGTTCTTTACGCTGGCGCTCAACTTTTCGCGATATTGCACCGCGGATTCGCTGGCCACGGATTGCAGCTGGTCTTTGGCTCCCACATACTGCAACAGCGAGCGCAAATCGGCATCTTTTTCCGGGTCCATGGATTTCGAAGTTGCAAGCGCATTAGCTCCCGATGCCGACGCTTGCACGGGATTTTGCGATCCGCCCTGCGTAGCCACGATGAATGCTGCGATATAAATTACGATGAGTGCGAATGCTGCTTTCATGCTGCCTCCGTGGCTTCTCTCGTATTGCTCGCCACAGATCAAT
The DNA here is from genome assembly GCA_030838075.1 of Acidobacteriaceae bacterium. GTDB lineage: Bacteria > Acidobacteriota > Terriglobia > Acidiferrales > UBA7541 > Acidiferrum. The sequence continues at coordinate 8,158 of JAUTXJ010000301.1, read as the reverse complement.
TGTAGGTATTGCCCCCGTTCTTACCCGTTCGTCGAAGGTCAGTTGCGACGCGCCGTTTACTGTCCCGAGGTTCAGGCCCGAAAACTATCCCTCCGTTCCAGTACAGAAAAGCGCGTGAATCCCGACCATCGCAAATTGTTCTGTCAATAGAACGCTTTGGTATGCGAAGCACGGAGTCTGATAGCATCGCCCTCCATGAACGAGTCACCTGCCGATAGCAAACTGCTCACCAATATCCCGCAGCCCGAGATTCTTGATCGCGAAGCCGGTTTGCACCGCGGCCTGACCTCATGGCAAGTGGCCATGATCGGCCTCGGATCCACAATCGGCACCGGACTTTTTCTGGGCAGCGCGCTCTCCGTGAAACTCGCCGGGCCTGCGGTGATCGTGAGTTTTCTCTTAGGCGCAATGGTTGCCGTCACCGTAATGTGGGCCCTCGCTGAAATGGGTGCGGCACATCCAGCTGCCGGTTCTTTTGGTTTGTACGCCGAAATGTACGTGCACCCGTGGGCCGGCTTCGCAATTCGTTACACCTATTGGCTGTGCCTGGTCTTCGTTGTCGGCAGCGAGGTCGTCGCAGCTTCCATCTATTGCAAGTATTGGTGGCCGACCATGCCCTCATGGATGTGGATCGCCGCGTTTTCGCTCGCCCTCCTGTACCTCAATACCATCAGCATCAAGAGTTTTGGCGCCTTTGAATACTGGTTCGCGATGATCAAGGTCGTGACCATCTTCGCGTTCTTGATATTGGGAGCCGCGCTCCTATTTGGCTTTGGATTCCCGCGCATCGGCGGCGCGAACTACACTGCCCACGGCGGATTCTTTCCTAATGGATGGACCGGCGTGGGCCTCGGTGTGACCATGGCCATCTTCAGTTTTCTGGGTCTGGAAATTGTCGGTGCGACTGCTGGCGAGGCCGCCAATCCATCCGTTGCCGTGCCCCGTGCCTTGCGGCGGACACTTTCCTTTCTGGTGCTCTTCTACATTGGCGGACTCGCAATTGTGGTCGGCATTGTTCCGTGGAACCAACTGGAAATGGCGGAAAGCCCGTTTGTCCGTGTTTTCCGGTCGGTGGGAATTCCAGGCGCCGGCAACGTCATGAATTTCGTGGTGCTGACCGCTGCGCTCTCCAGCGCCATGTGCAATCTATATTTCACCGCGCGTCTGCTTTTTTCGCTCGCGCGTGGAGGCTACGCTCCCGCGCCACTTGGAAAATTGAGCAAGCGCGGAATGCCCGTTACTTCCGTGATGGCTTCAGGCGTCGGCCTGCTTATCGCGTTTTTTCTTTCGCATTTCTTTGAGACCACCGCGTTCGTCTTCATGATCGGCGTGGCCTTTTTCGGCGGTCCTTTTGTCTGGATCATGATTCTGGTCACCCATATTGCTTTTCGTCGAGCCAACGAGCACGCCGGAAAATCAATTCTACGTTTTGCGCCGCCGGGACCATGGAGCTCGCTCTTCGGTCTCACTGCGCTGGTCGCCGTGTTGATTTCCACTTGGTGGGTCCCGGGATTTCGCATCACGATGATCGCAGGCCCAATCTGGCTCGTTTTTATGACCATCTGTTATTTGATCTGGGCTCGCGAATCGCAAGCCCGGTCCCGGTGAAGCTGGCTTCGTGAATCAATTCAACGACATGATTTCCTACACTAACGAATACAAGTTTCTTCGGAATATCTGTTGTCAAGACTAGAGTTTCTTCTGCCCCGTCGCGGAAGCAACGCCAGAGCCCTCTTTAATCACATGAATCGCGTCAACGCCCAAATTGTCAAAATGCTCCACTAGTCCGCTGGGCCACCGCACTTCCACGCCATCAATCTTTGGCGCGAGCCCCAGCCCAAAGTGCACCCGCAGATCATTTTGCGAAATGTAGCTGGAGCCGCTGCGCACTTCATCCACTAAAGTTCGGCCGCCCGCTTTGACGCTGATTTTCGCCCCGATCCCATCACGGTTGGAGCGCGTCCCCACAGTTTTAAACGCCACCCAGTGGTTCTTATACTGCGTAGCATTCACCAGCACGCTGGGCTTCGCATACACGTTGTTGATGAGCACAGACATTCTGCCGTCATTCCAGAAATCCCCCACCGCCAGCCCCCTCGCCGAAGAAACCGCACTGAATCCTGGCCCAGCACTGGCACTAATGTCAGTAAACGTTCCATTCCCATTGTTGTGATAAAGCAGCCGCGGTTCCATATATCCGCTGCTCAAATGAAATTTATCCACCTCCGGATACACATGCCCGTTGGCCAACACCAGGTCAGGCCAGCCATCATTATCAAAATCAAAAAACATCGTGCCCCATCCCAAATATTGCGTATGCAGGCCCAACCCCGCCGCGTAAGTAACATCAGAAAACACTCCTCCACCATCGTTGCGGTACAAAGTCGGCGTATCATCGGAAAAGTTTGTTTTAAAAATATCCAGTCGTCCGTCGCCGTTGTAATCCGCAATCGTCGTTCCCATTCCCGCCTGTTCCCGGCCATCTTCGTTAAACGCGACTCCCCCCATCACCGCCACGTCGGTAAACGTTCCGTCGTGATTGTTATGATAAAGAATGCTCGGCGCGCTGTCGCAAGCCACATAAATATCCGGCCAACCATCATCATCGAAGTCGAATGTCGATACGCTAAACGCGTAATGCCCCCCGGTTTGATCGATATGCACTTTGGTCGTGACATCCGCAAAAGTCCCATCCCCGCGATTTTCGTACAAAATATTCTTCGCTCCGGGCAATCCGCGCGGCCCGCACATTACCGGCACGCCTTTCCACACGCAGGAACTCCCTTCACCCGGTTTAGGAGTAGTGCTCATATTAAAGTCCACATAATTCGCCACCATTAAATCCAGGCGCCCATCGCGGTTGTAGTCCACGAACGCGCATCCCGTACCCCAGGCTTTTCCCGATCCCGCCACACCAGCCTTCTCGGCCACTTCCGTAAAAACTCCGTGATCGTTGTGGTACAGCCGATTCTTCCCGTAATAGGTGACATACAAATCTTCCCACCCATCATTGTCGTAATCCCCCACGCATATCCCTTGGCCCCATCCCGTCGCAGTAAGCCCGGCCTTCGTCGTAACGTCCGTGAAAGTTCCGTCATGATTGTTGTGATACAGATGATTGGTGGGAGCCTCCTTCGCGGGAAATCCTTCCAGTGTCGTCCCATTCACGATAAAAATATCCGGCCATCCGTCGTTGTCGTAATCGAAGACAGCCACTCCCGTCCCAGTCGTCTCAATAATGTATTTCTTGGTATCAACCCCGCCGAACACGTTTACCGCCGTGAGCCCCGCTTTTTCCGCGATGTCGCTAAAATTTGCAAGTCCCGGATTAACGGTGCTTTTCGACGCCGTGCTCTGCTGCGAAGGCTGCGCGCCCGACTGCGAATGCGCCACAACGCTAAGTAAAGCCCCTAGGCCCAGCAGAAAAAAAACGCACCTCCACATCCGTGCGCGAAAACTCACGAAAACTCCCATTCCGATAACATTTCTTCACAAACGAACACCTTGAAACCCATGGTTGACATCATCAGATTGGCTTTACGATGGACATCTCCGAACAGGTATCTCTTTATCCACATCCGACGTACTAGCCTCAGGGACGTACCTGTCACAAAGTACCGGTTACCCTTAAAAACTTCGTCCACACCGGGAATCCAAATTTCCTCCACCCCGCATCATAATGGACGTCTCCATGCTTTTCCGCAGATATCCGTCATCAGTTCTCAGGCTCGGCCTGATCGTCCTCTCATGCGGTTTTTCAACCGCTGCCCAAGCCCAATTTCAACAGCCTCCGGCCATCCCGCCATCTGTAAACCGCCCGCCAGAGCAATCCAGAATTGACACAGCCTCAAGCGAGCGCCTGCAAAGCACGCAGGATCCTGCCCAACGATTGCCAGGAATCATTAGCGGCACAGTGGTCGATCAGACCGGATCCGCCATCGCCGGAGCGGAAATCAAACTCATCCGCGAAGCGCCCCCCAGCCGAACTGTTTCGACATCGGAAGACGGCCAATTTTCTCTTCTCAACATAGAGCCCGGGACGTTCCAGCTCACCATCACTTCTCCAGGTTTCGCCGCTCTAAACGTCTCCGGCATTCTGCACCCTGGCGAAACCTACACCGTCCCAAGAATCGCATTGATTGTTGCCGCCGCATCTACTGAAATGCGCGTAACGCCCGCCAGCATAGATATTGCCCAGGACGAAATCAAAGTCGAAGAGCAGCAGCGTGTTTTCGGTGTTATTCCGAATTTCTACGTCAGCTACGTTACCAACGCCGCCCCGCTGACTCCCCGGCAAAAGTTTCAGTTGGCCTGGAAGACCTCCATCGATCCAGTCAGTTTCGGAGTGAACGCCGTCGTTGCGGGAGTTGAGCAAGCCCAGAACAATTTCGGCGGTTACGGTCAAGGTGCGAAAGGTTACGCGGAGCGCTACGGAGCCGCTTACGGGAATTTTGTGCTTAGCACTTACCTCGGCAGCGCAATTCTGCCATCCATCCTGAAACAAGATCCGCGTTATTTCTACAAGGGCACCGGCAGCAAGCGCTCCCGAATTCTAAACGCTCTAGCGCAGTCCGTGATTTGCAAAGGCGATAACGGCCACTGGCAGGCAAATTATTCCGGCCTCATGGGAGGCCTCGCAGCTAGCGGTATCTCCAACATCTACTATGCACCCAGAGATCGCGACGGAGTGGGATTCACTTTTGAAAACACTCTGATTGGCATAGGCACAACCGCCGCCACCAATCTTCTTCAAGAATTTCTCATTCGCAAATTGACTCAAAGCCGTCCCGGCCGTCAAGTCTCTAAGCCCGATGACACCGCCAGCAAAATGTCGCTGTTGCCAATCCACCCGGGCAACTGACCCGCTTCAGCCCATACTCCAAAAGAACGTATCCGCTGAGGCCGAGGTAATATTTCCGTGCTGCCAGCTCCCATTCCATTATTTTTCGCTGGCTCTGCAACGGGAACAGCGGGCTTGGCCTCCGATTTCTCCACCGCATTTCGCGTGTCAGTCAGCAGATGAATCAGCACATTGCGCGGAATACTCTTCACCAGTGGATTCACGATAAACGCCAGCAGCGCCGGCACCGTGCGGGTTAGTGACACCGATTCATTCTGCACATAGACGCCACCGTCTTTCTCCTCGATGCGCCAATAACTAAAGAGCCGCCACATATACCCATGGTCATTCCCCACCGGCTTTTCGTGTTCATTGGGAGAGTCCGCATTTTCGACCTCCGCGATGCGCGTGGACCGTGTCACTGTCTGAAAGCGGCCCGATCCAAATCGTGTATCGCGCACATCAAAATTCGCATTCAAGATGACTGTGACGATGGAGTGATTGAAAAATTGAAAGTAAACCTTCGATTCGTCCCCGTTGCGCTCAATCAACTTCGATTTACGAATCTGCGGTTTGTAAGTGTCCTCGTGACAATCGTAATCCCGCATCACCGCTTCCACTTCCTCGAAAGTTGCCTTGGGAATAAAAATCACACCCGCCCAGTGATGGATCAGCCCGCTCGGAGCTTTAATCGGCCGATCGCCTTCTCGCGCGCTCATTGCTTCGATATAAACTTGTCCATTCTTAAGCTGCTCGTAAGCTTCTGTCCGTCGCGCGTCAGGTAAACGGTCCACGACAAGAAACTGATCGCGACCTGTATCTTCGTCCATGCGTGCTTCCATGGCGTGAACGTAGCGGTCGAACGCAGCAACCGTATCGGGTTTCAACTCCGTGGCGCGAGCAGCCACCCCGCTCAAATCGACCAGAATGCATAGCGCTACGAGTATCCCTCTCATCAGCAGCGGCCTTCGCCCTTCAATTCCCAAACACTTTACGGAATAACTGAATCGTTTCCGCGAACGCCAGGTCCGTCGCTTCCGGATCGTAGCGCGGCCCCTCATCGCGCGTGAACGCGTGCTCCGCCGGGTAAAGCAGCGTTCTGTAACGGACGCCGGCCTGTCGCAGTGCTCGATCGATAGTTTCGCGCCCTGCCTCAGGCACGTGCGGGTCCTTCGTCCCAAAAATCATCAGCAGCTCTCCGCGAATTTCTTTCGCGCGCGCCAGCGATCCCGCATCCGCGTCTTTGCCGAGCTTGCCATCATGAATACCTGTGCCGTAGTAACACACCGTCGCGCGCACATCCGGCTGAAACGCAGCGCGAAACGCTAAGTGCCCACCGATGCAGAAACCTGTCGCACCGATTTTTCCGCGCGCGACTTTAGGATGTTTGGATAGCCAGTCCAGCCCCCCGCGGCAATCGGCATCAAAATCCGCGACCGGAGTTTTCGCCGCATCTTGCTGCCCGCGAATCCTTCCACCGTCATCAAAGGGAATCACGGTTCCAGGCGGTTCGATGCGCCGGTAAATTTCCGGAGCAGCTACAACAAACCCATATCCAGCCAGCCGCACGCACGTGCGCAACAGCGGCGGGCTCAGCTGAAAAATATCTGAGTAACACCATATTCCCGGATACACACCCTCCACGCCCGGCGCAGCCACAAAAGTTCGCATCGGCGCACCGGCCAAAGGAATGTCCGCGTATTCAGTCTTGACGATCATTGTTGGTCAGCGCGGCATTCTGGCCTACAGCCTGCACCGAGTCAACTCGTCGGCGCCGCTGACTACAACATTGGAATCCGCTGCTAAGCGTCGCTTCCTCCTCCCTCGATGAATTCAATTCAGGCCTCAAATCGATACAGTCGATTACGCGCTCCATCGTCCCCAGCACGCCGCTGTTTGATCGATCTGCTCCTAGCGACGAAGCCGTAGCCGCAAAACCCCTTTCCCTGTATTAATCGTCTAAGATAGCAGGTAGTCAAAGGAGGCCTATTTATGACCAGACCCAAGTCTCTTGGTATGGCGCTTTTCTCCCTTGTGATGGCGCTCGGCGCAAACGCGCAACAAGTCCAACTTCAGGATGCTCCTCCCGCCGTGCCTTCAATTGCTGACAAGCCCGTATGGGCTCTTGAGTTCGTCAAGGTCAAACCCGGAACCTTCGGTCCTACCATGGTTTATTTGGACGATAACTGGATACGAGTGCGCGCGGAAGCCAAGCGCCAGGGCACTGTTTTGACTTATAACCGCATCGCCGGCGAAAGGCAGATGCTCTTTCCAGCAAAAGACTCGAGCAACGACGACTGGGACATACTCTTGATGACCGAATACAAGAACCAGGCCGCCTACGATGGACGCGAAAAACTATTCGCCTCGATCCTCAAACGCCTCCCCGACAACACCGCGGGGATTATCCAACGATACAAAAAAGAAGACCTCTTTCAATCCGTGAAGACTCGTGTACTACAGGATTTTTCAGAAAATGGCTACCCGCAGCTGCGTCTGCTCACCAGGAAGTGAACTGTCAAAATTCTACTCGTAGCGCAGCGCGATCATGGGATCCACACGAGTAGCGCGTCGCGCCGGCAGATAGCAAGCCAATAAACCGGTCGCCAGTAAAGCACACGGAGCCAGAATAAGCGCCCACGGATCAAACGCCGACACGCCCCACAACTCTGACTGCAACACCCGTACCGTCAGGAACGAAGTAAGCAAACCCAGTAATATTCCGCCCCCAACAAGAAATAGCCCCTTGCCAAGAACTAGCCTGAGAATGTTGCCCGCGTGCGCACCCAGCGCCATCCGCACGCCCAGCTCGTGAGTCTGCAACGTCACCGAGTAAATCATCACCCCGAACAGTCCAATCAGCGCGAGTCCCAAACCAATGCCCGCGCAGATGCTGAACGAAATGAGTCTGAATTTTGGTTTCATATACACTAACTTGTTCAACTGATCCCCAAGCGGTTCGGGGCGTCTTAAAATGGTGTTGGGATCAACGTCGGCTAGAACGTGCCGGAGGTTATTGGCTAGCAACGCTGGGTTAGTCACCGTGCGAATCACTAACGAACGATCGCCATAACCAGAGAACGTGTACGGCACGTAAGCCTGCGGCAACATCGGTTCGCGTGCCTCGAAGCTTTTCAAATCGCTGACCACTCCCACGATTTCGAAATAGGCGTCGTGTGGCATCTCCGGCATTTGGTCTAGAACATTGAACTTGATCTGTTGGCCGATGGGATCATCGTCTCCAAAAAATGATTTCACCAATGTATTACTGACGACCGCTACCCGGCGCGCGCCGAAAACATCGGTGGGTGAAAGCAG
>JAUTXJ010000258.1 GCA_030838075.1 Acidobacteriaceae bacterium | reverse complement strand
TTTCAAGGCCATGTTGAGTAGGCCGCCACGCGCGAAACCTCAGTAGACCTTTTTGAATATATTGATCGAGGTTGATTCCCACCGACCGCATATTGCGCGTGACTTGCGCCGAGGATTCTTCGAATGCGATGTACAAAGCGCGCTTGCCGCTGCGGCAAGTTTCATTAGCGAAGTGTGCGACTAGGGTGGACTTACCCGAGCCAGAGGTTCCCGATACCAGGATTGACGATCCTTTGTAGAAACCTCGCCCTTCCAACATTACATCGAGATCTTTTACACCGGAAGAAATCCTGTCCTTGGAAACTTTGTGATCCAGGCGAATGGAAGACAGCGGCAAGACGGAAAAGCCCTTCGTGTCTATCAGGAAAGGATATTCATCAGTACCGTGAGACGAGCCGCGATATTTCACGATGCGCATGCGCCGCGTGGAAATTTGATCGTTCACGCGATGATCCAGGGAAACTACGCAGTCAGAGACATATTCTTCCAAGCCATAACGTGTCAGCGTTCCGTCGCCACGCTCGGCAGTGACCACCGTGGTGAGGCCGCGATCTTTTAACCACCGGAACAATCGGCGAATTTCGGCCCGCAACATGCCCATGTTGCCAAAACCGGAGAACACCGCCTCTACTGTATCTAGAACCACCCGCTTGGCGCCCACAGATTCCACCGCATGCCGGAGACGCACAAACAAACCCTCGAGATCGTATTCGCCGGTTTCCTGAATCTCGCTGGGCTCAATGCGCACGTAATCAAGAAATAGTTTCTTTTTATCGACCAGCGCTTGCAGGTTAAATCCCAGCGACTCCACGTTGCGGCCCATCTCCTCGCTGGTCTCTTCAAAAGTCATCAAAACCCCGGGCTCGTTAAATTCCGTGGCTCCGCGAATGAGGAATTCCATGGCAAACATGGTTTTTCCGCAACCTGGACCGCCGCACACAATGGTCGGCCTTCCGGCGGGCAGACCGCCGCCAGTGATCTCGTCAAAGCCGCTAATACCACTGGGCGACTTTTTTAACTGCGGAAATCCGCGAGACGCAGCAACGGTTTTGTGGCGTTTTGACGCGCGAGCCATCAGCGTTTTGTTCCTCGCTATGAGAAATCAGGCGTTGCCGATAAAGAGACTGTGCAGCGAAAACTTATTATCCACGGAAATCAACGTTATAACAATTGTGGTATACCAAATTGGAAAAAATGTGGCCCGGGTGGGAGTGGGCAAATTACCAAGGTTGGCACTTCCCTAAGAATTTCAGTTTGAACCGTCAAGTTCCTTTTGGCAACCGCATAAATATCGATGGCCAGTCTAGATTTCGCACCGCCATCGACGCGAAAGCGATGAAGGGGTACCATGCGGGCTCGATTCGGGACGAGCAACGATGAAATACGAAGGAGAAGCCGCTCATGAATGCTGCGAGAAAAGTTTGGATTTTGGCGGTGGTTTTTACCGCCGTGGTAGTGACCAGTCCACGAGTCTGTGCAGGCCCGCCGCAAAGTAGCGCGGCCGTGGAGACAAAAGAAGACCCCTACGTCGTGGAGTACTACTACAAGACCAAATGGGGACATGCCGACGAATTTCTCGCGCTATTCAAGAAAAATCATTACCCGGTGCTGAAGAAAGAGATGGAGATGGGACGCATCTTGCGCGTGAGCATGACTGCGCCGCGGCTCCACAGCACGGAAGACGGACGATGGGATTACCGGGTGACCATCGTGTTTACGAGCGCGGCTATCGCGAATGACAATTTTGACAGCGAGCCGCTGCTGCGGCAGCTTTATCCGGATCAGGACAGCTATAAGAAAGAGGAACAGAGGCGCTTTGAGATATTAGATGCCCACTGGGATTTACCGATCAAAGAAGTAGCGCTAGACAAGCGCTAAAGCATCATCGCGGCATCATCAGGAGTGCGGAGCGGGAACCACTGCCGCAATTTCAATGATTGGATTGGGCAACTGGCGCATGGTGCGCACAAAGATTTCGACGATGCGCGCGTCGAACTGCGCGTCGGCGCACCGCTCCAGTTCCTTGAGGGCGTCGGTGGCGGGACGGCCCTTCTTATAGACGCGGTCACTGGTGATGGTGTCATAGGCGTCCGCCACGGCGATGATGCGCGCGCCCAGGGGAATTTCCTCGCCCGCCAAAGCATCGGGATAGCCTGAGCCGTCAAAATATTCGTGATGATGCAAAACCATCTCGCGGATACGCGCGAGCGGTGTCAGCGGCTCGAGAATTTTTGCGCCAAAGGTTACGTGGGACTTCATGGTTTCCCACTCTTCGGGATTCAGCGCGCCGCCTTTATTCAGAATAAGTTCCGGAATGCCAACCTTGCCGATGTCGTGGAGCACTGCTCCGAGTCTAATTTCGTCGACTTCCGCATCGGTCATGGACATGGATTCGGCGATAAGCGCCGCGTAGGCGGAAACTTTTTGCGAGTGTCCCTGGGTGTAATGGTCCTTAGCATCGATGGCGAAGGCCAAAGAGGTCACGGTGTCAAGAACGGCTTGCGGCAAAGCCTGCGGGCCTTCCATCACCGCGGGCTTGTCGCTGACAATTTCCGTGGTCGCCAGAGATTCCGTAAATTGCTTAAGGCGCAGATAAATTTCCTCGAAAGCCTCAGGGCCAGTGGAGAACAACCGCTTCAGCGTGACTCCGAGATAGGCTTCCAGAACATCGCGCTTCCATTTTTTGGCTTCGTTGGGATCGAAATGATCGGCCGTCGATACGGTATTGCCGCCCTGATGCTTGGACAGATACATGGAAGCATCCGCCACCTGGATTAATTCCTGTGGAGACGAGCCGTGCAACGGATAGCAAGCAATCCCAAAGCTGGCGCTGATATTTTTTTCCCGCAATAACGGATCGACGGCCACCAGGCCGCGGAGCTTGGAAGAAAGCTGGCGCGCGTGCTCCATGTTGGTTTCCGGCATCAGCAGGACGAATTCATCTCCACCGTAGCGGGCCACCACGTCGGACCGGCGGCAATTCGTTTCTAGGATATGTCCGACGCGCTGCAACACAAGATCGCCCTCAAGGTGACCGTAAAAATCGTTGACGAATTTGAAGCGGTCGAGGTCCATGAGCACCAGCGCAAAGGCCCGAGCAGCCCGTGTAGAGCGCTTCCACTCGTTGCCCAACGCTTCCATGAAAAACCGGTGTGTTTTGACGCCGGTGAGGCCATCGGTGATGGCTTGCTCCTGGGCCTTCTGAAAGGAATAAGCATTGTGCAGGGCCCCGGCGATTAGGTCGGCGAGGGTGCGGATGAGCAGAATTTCTTCGTCGGAAAATTCGATGTTGGCGGAGGACTCGATGAAAAGTATTCCGTGAAGCTGCTCGGCATAAAAGATGGGAAGGGCCACGGCTGTAGCGGTGTCCGGCAGAAGCGGTTTTAGCGCAGCATCCGCGACATTGGCGCCACGATAGAAAGCCATCTCGCCATTGCGCGCAACGTGTCCGATGAGCCCCGCGCCAAGCGGTACGCGTTGACCTAAACTGCCGCGACGCTTGCCGGCTTCGGCCTGCACCACGATTTCGCGTGTGGCGTATTCCAGCACGCCAATGCCGATGTGGTCGTAGGTGAGGCCATCTTCGAGCTGTTCTGCGATTTTGGCGAGCATTTCATCAGGATTAAGAGTGGCGATAGCATTTCTGGAAATAATATTAAGCAGCGAGAGATGGCGCGCCTTGGTGCGCTCTTCCTGGAAGAGACGTGCGTTTTCAATAGCGATGCTGGCTTCGCTGGCCAGCACGCGTAATAGTTCGAGATGACCTTCATCGAAGGCGCGCTCGTTGTCCGAGAACACCGCCATGGCGCCAATGGCACGGTCGTAGGCCACCAGCGGAACGCCGCAGAAACAGCCGCGTGTGCGTATCGGATCGACGCCCAGTTTTTTAACTTCCTCGACGTAATTTTCACGAATCAAGACGGGCTGACGAGTGCGAATAATGTATTCGGAAATATGATTCCCGGTAGGACGCGTGCGCTTGGGCATTCGCGCACCGTCGATCATTTCCAGATCGAAGGTCATTTCATCGCTGTTGGATTCCAGCGACGCAATGTAAAAATTTTCGGCATTAAACAAGCGCCGTAATTCTTCCCACACTTTGCGCAACAAATCTTCCTTGTTGAGCGTGGAGCTAAGCGCGCGGCCAATCTCGTTGAGGACATGAAGCTCTTCGGAGCGCCGGGCGGTTTGTTGAATCAAATAACTATTTTCTACGGCCATGCCAATCTGATGTCCCAGCGCGAGAAGCAGGCGAAGCTCCGCAGCCGTGAATTTGCGGCTATCCGAAGTACCCAACAGCAGAACGCCGAATGCGTTTTCCTTGGCCTGCAAACTAATGGCGACAACGCTGCGTAATCCTTGAGCTAGAGCAATTTCCCGGAAGCGCCGAATGGATGGTTCTTTGTCCAGCGCGGCGAGTGAATCATCGCGCAAATCGCGGAAACCCAGCAGGCCACCCAGGCGAGCTACCAAGCCCACCAGATAATCGTCCAATCCTTCTTCCTGAACGGAGCGGCTGAAGGCGTCATCCAAACCGACGGCGACGACGGATGTCGGCCCCTGCGGATCGCCATGATGAAGAAAGAGCGCTCCGGCTGGAAGGCGCACGACACCTAGCACGCGGTCAAGCGCCTGAGAAAGCATGCGCTGGATTTCTCCGCCCACGAAACCGGAGGTGGCCAGATTGAGATTCGAAAGCGCCAGCATGTTGCGCTCGATGCGGCGTTTCTCTTCTTCATACAACGCCATGACCATCAGCATGGCGACAAACGCGGACGGCACCGCGCCTACGGACATTAAGGCGGTCCGCTCGCTTGGCTCGCTGTGCGGGAAAACTAAGAATACCGACAACCGCAGAATGGCCCAACAAGCAAACGAAATAGCCAGCAGATGGTCGGCGAGGGTCTCGTGACGCCGGGTTTCCTGCCAAAACATGATCGCCACGCTCAGGAAAAGGCACGCAGACGGAACCACTACGGGGATGCTCACGTAATTCAGATAGTTCCCGATGGTCCAGAGGCCGAGTACACCGGCAGCGATACCGGCCGGCACGATCCAGGGCTTGCGTTGTGCATATAATTGCGCCCCGATGAAAAAAGCGATGGACGCCAAAGCATAGATCCAGTTGCTGAACGAGGTTTCCACGCGGCTTTCGGGTATCCAGCGCGAGAGGCCCGTCGCGAGGAAATGCAACGAATACAAACCCCAGCCAATCGTCCAGACCAGCAGGTAGAACTGCCGTTTTATGTTGTAGATATATGCGAAAAAACCAGCTACCAGAGCGGTAGCCGCGAGCAAGGCGAGCACGATTAAATCCTGGGGTATCAAGTTTTTGATCGCTTCCTTACGCGCTGTGAGTGCCTTATTCCAGCCATGGTCGTACAAAATGCGCACAGCCTCCGAACTGGCGCATCACTCTGAAAGGGAGTGCGACAAGATTCGAGGCATGCACAAAGGAAAGTACTTGCGATTATGAGCCATTGGATTTTCGGGAACAAGCGTACCTGCGTAGCGGTAGCCAAAAGATAACGGAATCAGTTAATAGCAAGAATATGTCACAACTCCGAGGGCCCTCTCGCTCGGACCGTCTCGTGACCCCCCTGGAACGACTTTGTGATAGGCTCTGGCATTCGTTGGGGCACCGTTTCGCGTGGTTTTGTGCTGATCGCTATTCCCATCATTGGAAAATTTTGTTCACCGACTAAAGGAGAGTTGTTATGAACCGACTTCGCTTAGGAACTTTTTCATGCGCGATTTTCGCGATGGGGATCGGGCTGGCGTCGTGCGGAGAGGATTCGTATCACCAGAAAGAGGAGCGCTACGTATTTGTGACCTTCAATTCGGCTCTGCCGTACTGGCAGGAAGCGGAAGCGGGCTTCCAGGATGCCGGGAAATGGCTGGGCGTGAAGGTGGAATTCGCTGGACCGGAGAAGTTTGCGCCGGAGGAGGAGTTGGCTGCATTTCAAAAAGCCGTGAGCGAAAAGCCCGCGGGAATACTGCTGTCCGCTTCACGCAAGGAGATCTTCAGGGATGCCATCGATGGTGCTATTGGCCAGGGAATCCCGGTCATCTGCATCGATTCCGACGCGCCCAATTCCAAACGCGTATTGTTTATCGGGACCGACAATCTTCGCGCTGGGATGGAAAGTGGCAAGCGCATGGGCGATCTGCTAAAGGGTAAGGGAAACGTCGTGATCGTTTCCATCCCGGGACAAGACAATCTGGATGAACGAGTGCGCGGCGTCAACGAAGCGTTGAAAAAATTCCCGGGTATTAAAGTGGTACAGACGATTGACGACAAAGGCGACCCGCGCAGCGCAAACGATCAAATTTCGGCCCTGCTGGGCGCGAAAAATGCCAAAGAAAAAGTCGATGGCATTATCTGCCTGGAAGCTTCAGGCGGACCAGGCGCCGCGGAAGCCCTGCACCGGCTGGATCAGACCGGGAAAATTCCCATAGTGGCCTTCGACAAAGACCCGGAAACGCTGGACTTCGTGCAACAAGGCGCTATCGCCGCGACAATTGCACAAAAGCCCTACGTTATGAGTTATTACGGACTGAAGTTCCTAGACGATTTACATCACAACGCGGTACACGAGTTCAAGGAGTGGAACACCGCGCCGGCACCGCCCATCCCAACGTTTGTGGACACCGGAACCGCGGTAGTGGACAAATCAAATCTGGCGGCGTTTCGCGAGGCCTTGGCGGCGCATCCGAAACCCCTCTAGCAAAACTCTTCGCGCGAGTCGATCGGGCGTAGCGTGACAGGCTGCAATTGTGGTGTGACCCGGAAAACGGAACACCTCGACGCTTTAGCCTTTTTTGTGCTTGAAGTATTCCACTTGCTGCAATCTTTTCTCGGCTTCCTTTTTTGTTTTGTACGGACCGCCGAGGTTTTTATTACCCTTCTCTGAAACAACCTTGTAGCCGCCTTCTGTTTTCTTAATCATGGTGACCTCCCGGCAAGCTCAGAATCTCCACAGAAATGCCATAACCGCAGTTTTACGGTCCATACCGTTTGTTACTGATCGGCCGAATCTGTCTCCAGGCAACGCCACATGATGCCGGCGAGTAACCAAATGTCGCTGGCCATCATCAAAGGCTGATGCTCGGTAGAGTTGGGCCTCGCGTTCGAGGTCATGCAGCGCTTACAGAATTTTCTGTCGCGTAATACGGCGATTCCGAACCGCTGTTCTATTGACACTGCTTACAAGTCGGCCTACACTACGGAGTTTTTAGATACCCTCAATAACTCACCGTGAGGGCGGGAATAATAATATGGACAAGAAACGATTGGAGTATTTTAAGAAAAAGCTTGCTACCCGTCGCGAAGAATTGATGAAGACCATCGCGCGCACCCAGGAAGAGGGCCGCACCGCAGATGATGATCAAACTGTCGATCTGGCGGATAAGGCTGCAAACTCCTACACCAAGGAATTTCTCTTTGGCATGACCAACACGGACCGCACCATCCTGAACATGATCGACGCGGCTTTGAAGCGCATCCAGGTGGATGAGTACGGCGTGTGCGCGAATTGCCAGGATGAAATGCAGCAGAAGCGGCTGGAAGCGGTGCCCTGGGCTAAGCATTGCATTAGCTGCCAGGAAAAGATGGAGCAGGGTCTGCTGTAAATTTTGTTCCCATCTGGTTAAATAACTAAATAATACTTACTTTTGGCCTCTGTGCAGGTAAACTTCCCGCATGAGACCCGGGGGATTGTTGCGCGCCTCTCCGCCTGCTGCGCGAAGCATAGGAGGCTGGCTTGGCAATGTGCGCGCAGCATTGCTCAGCGTTGACGGGTGCCGCATCTGCGAACAACTCCTCACGGAAGCCACGCGCATTCCCATCTGCAATGATTGCCTGGCTTCGTTTCGGGCCATCAGCGACACGGTGTGCGACAAATGCGGCAGGCCTATCGAAGGCGCTGACACATCAGACGCGGAAGCGTTCGTCTGCCCCACGTGCGTAAACGACGAATGGGGCGGTTATGCCTTCGAGCGAGTAAGAAGCTGGGCGATTTACGAAGGTGTGCTGGTGCGCGCAATTCTGCTTTTGAAATTCGAAAATATCGACCCGCTGGGCAAACTGTTTGCCCGATGGCTCGCTCAGTTGGCCATGGACGGCGGGCCCGCTTTTCAAGCGGATGTGGTAGTGCCTGTACCGTTGCACCGCCAGCGCGAGCGCGAGCGCGGCTATAACCAGGCTGCGCTGATCGCCAAACCGCTAGCCAAACTGCTGGGACTGCCCTACAAATCGGTGTTACTCACCAGAATCCGGCCCCGTCCCGACAAGCATTTGTTAAGTTACGACGAACGATGGGAATCGGTGCGTGGCGCTTTTGCCACACGTCCGGGCAGCCAAGTTGACAATTTACGCGTCTTACTGGTAGATGATGTAATGACTTCTGGAGCGACGCTGGACTCGTGCGCCAAGACTTTGCGCGAGGCTGGCGCCAGATCGGTGATCGGGTTGACAGTGGCCCGCGCGGTTTTAAAGAACGCCGCCGAACATCTCCGGTAGCAACGTACCCGAGGGAAGCGCCATGAGCGCACGACGGCCAAGCATGGTCGATTCCCGGGGGCGCCACACCCCCGATGCGACTGGAGCGCTTGCGCCCGGCTCAGAAAGTCCCGCTGGCAGTAGATTCCCATCTCCGATAGCGGCCCGCCGTATGGCGTTGATGCAGGAGCCTGTGCTGGTGCTGAACGCCACGTACGAGCCCATCAATGTGACAGCGGTACGCCGCGCGATGGTGCTGATGCTGAAAGGCGTGGCACAAGCTGAAGAACTGCATAATGCGGAAGTGCATTCCGCAGCGCATTCTCACCGGGTCCCTTCGGTGATTCGGCTACTCGCTTACCGGCACATACCGCAGCAGAGCCGAGCATTGTCGCGTAAAAATATTTTATTGCGCGATCGCAATACCTGCCAGTTTTGCTTGCGAATATTTCCCAGCTCGGAATTGACACTGGATCACGTAGTGCCGCGCTCGAGAGGCGGGCGCTCGTCGTGGGAAAATCTGGTGGCCTGCTGCTATCGCTGCAATAACAGCAAAGGCGACCGCACCCCAGAAGAGGCAGGAATTAAACTGGCGCGCAAACCTCGGCCGTTTACCCTACATACCTCAAGACAGTTGATGCGATTAATCGGGCATCGTGATGAACGATGGCGTAAGTATTTGTTTTATTAGAGTTTGGTGTTAACTAAACTTAACAAGAAAAATTTAGGTGGCAGTGAAACCTTTTCCGCTCCAGCACATCTAAGTTGTCAATACCACTTCGAGGACACACCCCGGGAGGCAGCTAAGACCAAACGTCTTAGCTGCTTCTCTCCTTTTAGGCCGCTTTATTCCGCGTCAGCTAAATTAATAATGTAGCGCATCTGACAAGGCCCATGGCGTGGTCGGGTCCAGACGCGAGTGTTGCGCCCGGTGCTTCTGAAACCATATCCCGCTTCTCACGGTCTAATAGATAAAGGAGCGCTTATGCATTCATTGGCGCGGCCTACGTTCTCCACCATCGCAGCGCTTGTGATGCTGGCGCAGCCTATTTTTGCGTTTCAGTCTCCGTTGTCCGACGAGTCTGTCCGTGAGGCTTATTTCCTTGGCCAGCGCCACGATGGCTCGCTTGAGGGCTTGGTCGAAAAATCCACCCGGCACTTCCCTGCACCGAAAACCGGTCCATACATTTCTTCCCTAATGTTCGTTACGCCGTTCGTGAATGCCGCGCTACTGTCTAGCAATTACATTGGAAATTACAGTGCCCAACAAGCGGAACTGGATCATCGCCAGGCGGGAAAAGAGATTGTTAAAGTTACGGTGCAAATTCAGTTGACGGAAACCTACGGCCAGTTTATCGCCGCAGCCAAGCCCAATTCGCGCCCCGCTTCCACATCGGCTTTGATTCCGCGGCCCGATGATTTCTGGAGAGACTTCCAGGTGCAAATTTTTAACGGTGATCAAGCACTATCTGCGGATGTCTATCACGGGCGGCCAAATTATAGCTGCGGAGAATACGGACCTTGCATTTTAATTGGTGCGACGCTCACATATGAATTTCCGGCGGAGGCTTTTTCAGCCGATTCCGCGAGCATCACGGTAGAGCCACCTGAGGGTGAGTCCGTCACCGCGGACTTTGATCTTTCCCGCCTGCGTTAAACGTAACGGTTACGAGCGACAATATTTCAATTCGTAGGGTTACGCGGAAATTTAAAATAGGGCAATCGCACGCCGCGAATGAAAATCTGGTCCGCGCGTATATTTGTAGGCGCTTGAAATTCCGCCGCTCCGCCGTTGGTCACGTAATCGTCCTGATCGACGCCATCACCACTGACGCCCAACCCGCCAATTAAATTGCCATTGCGATACAGGCCGGTGCTTCCTGGGAAAAACACGATTCCGCTGTTATTTCCGCTCGATAATCCGCCGTCCAAACCTTGCGAACATGGGTTCACCACGTCATTCATGAACAACGGGAAGAACGGGCCGGCGTTCGAATCATCAATGCCCGGTGGAAAAAAAGGCTGCGCGCCGAAGCTGATGGTGCGGTTGGTGACTGCGGTGCCGACGGGAACCTGGCTCAAATCCGCATCGCTGCGCTGGCTGCCATTGAAATACACCATATTGCGCGCCTTGGTGGCGGCCACATCGATGCTAAAAATTGTGGCATCCGGGATGCGGCGCAAAGCGATGATGTTTCCGTCGAGGTCGGATATCGCAATCACCATGCGCGCTCGCGATCCCAACGGAAGCCGAATGGATGCGCGCGTTTGATTCGCCGTATTTTCGGCGGCATCGAGAATCCGTGTGGCTTCCGCCTGGCTCAGACCGCCGTTTCCCGGATTCGGATTTATGCTCGGGTGCGGCCCAACCAGATCGCCCTCAGGCGCCGCCTGACCAGCCTGGGGATTAACCACATAGCTGCCCGAAAAAGTGCCCGTGCCGACTGATGCAGGCCGGGTAGTCTGATTGATCGCCGGGAGCGCCACCCCGCCAAGAAATACTTCGCCCGGAGCCGGGAGCGGAGTGGGCAGCGGAGAAAAACCGTTTGCCAGTGCGCCCGAGAACGCCGTGAATTCTGCCACATCCGCAGGGACGGCAGTCACGCCAATTCCTCCGACTAAAATCGCACCCTTGTAAATCGGCAGTCCGCCGGGATTCACGGCGTTCGGATTGCTGTCCAACACGTCCGCTTTACCGGTAATGATGCCAGGACCCGGGCCGCCACCAAGCGCGGTCGACGGATGAATGCCTCTCGTCTCCAGTTCCGAAGAAAGTTTGCAGCCGCGATTGGTATTTTCTATTCCATATAAATCGGCGTTTGAAGCATTCGAAACTCCCGGTGGGAAATGCACGCCGCTGATGAATCGCACCGTGCGGCTCGGCAGAGGCGCCTGATCATTGCTGAAAAACGCTCCAGTGCGCGCCAGCCCAATCGCTACGTCGTTGGTGCTGGTCTGCATGCCGAAATTTCCGGTCACCGTGAGTGGCGCATCCGGCTTGCGATACAGCGCCAGCACATTTCCCGCGCGGTCTACTACCGCGATGACAGCGGTAGTTGGCGAAGTAGCCGCTGCGGCTGCGCGGACAATGGTGTCTACATCATTGGAGGTTAAGGTGACCGTTGCAGATGCGGAAGAAGGGGTTGGGGTGTTAACCGCCGACTGCGGCGTGCTTTGGCTTCCAGTCCCGCAACCGACCAGGAAAATCGATAGCACCACCAACAGGATTACGGCAGCGGCGATGCTGAACATCAGCACGTTGCGGCGCCTTTGATGGGCACGGCGTGCGGGCACGGGTTCTCTCAATGTATGCATTGGCCTTGGGGGGATACTCTATTCAATCATCCTTTTACGCTGTGTACAACGAGTTCGGCGGACAGTGCAACCAGGTGATGAAGGTCAGGTCAATCGTTCAGGCCTATCGGTCAGGTCTCTCGCTCAGGCCTATCGCAGTAATGCGCCTTGTTGGACGTGCCTGACTGTTCTGAAAACTGTTGCCCCTTGCCTCCGCTTGCTGTTATGTAGATGCCGCTCCCGTGGCCTTGGCTTACTTTGAGCAGGACAAAAGCGCGATGTCTTCCCTGCGGACTGTATCCGTCGCACTCCTCTCTGGCTGTATCGTGATTTTTTTTCTGTCGGCCCCACCCGACGGGCTTGCAAGCGCCTCGTTTGCGCAGCTTCCCCAGGCGGATGCCCCTGGACAGGCAACACCTTCTCGCGGACAAGGCCCCGCAATAAGGATTCCCCGGCAGCAAGCGTCCGACACCGCCGCACTGGACGGCGTGGTTCGCTCAAGCACGGCCACCGGCGGGAGCAACCCTGTTCCTGGAGCACAACTGACGCTGCGCAATTTGCAAACCGGCCAACAGTTCACTTCCGTCGCGAACGGCGAAGGGCTGTTCCGGATTTTTCCGTTGCCGCCCGGACATTACGAGCTGAACGTGGAGGCCACCGGAGCCGCCAGCTTTGTTCTACACGATCTTGCGTTACAGCCTGATGAAGTTGTGACCCTCGAAATTTCGCTGGCGCCGACGGGGACAACCGAAAGCGCTTCACGACTTCCGCGCCTTCCCGAATTAGGCCCAGCGCCTGCGCCGAATCCATCGGCAACGGCGGGAACCTATCGCGAACTGCGGCATCGTCTCGATTCCGATCCCGCTTACATTCAGGAGCTCGCTCCAGATTATCTGCCTCCGGTCGCCGATGTGTATAACGCTGTT
>JAUTXJ010000241.1 GCA_030838075.1 Acidobacteriaceae bacterium | reverse complement strand
GGCAACCCAGAAGTTAGGCAATTTATTCAGGAGAATCTTGCGGACTTTAACGGCAAAGACGGTGACCCCGCAAGCTTCGCGAATCTTCAACGGCTGCTTGGAGAGCAATATTATGTTCTTGCATTCTGGCAGAACGTCAACGAAACCATCAATTACCGTCGTTTTTTCACAATTACTGATCTGGTGGGGATGCGCGTTGAAGATTCCCAGGTATTCGACGCGACGCACACTTTGATTTTACGGCTCATCGCACGGGGCGCGGTATCCGGGTTGCGCATAGACCACATCGACGGATTGCGTGATCCACTTGCGTACCTGAAACGGCTGCAGGAGCGTGCGGCAGCCGAAGATGCAATCCAGGCTGGCGAACAAGAGTACGTGCTGGTGGAAAAGATTCTGGCGCGCAATGAAGATTTCCCGACTGACTGGCCGGTCGCCGGCACAACCGGCTATGACTACCTGAATTTTGCGAATCGTATTTTTGTTCAACCGGACGGCGCAAAAGAGATTGATCGCATCTATTCTCAATTCATCAGCCGCCAGCTGAAATTCAGCGAGGTGCTGTACCAGAAAAAAAAACTGGTGATGGCCACGATTCTGGCGGTGGAAATGAGGTCCCTCGGCCGGCAGCTCGGCGAATTAGCAGCACAAGCTCGCTACGCTCGTGATTTGCCGCGCCATGAATTAACTGAAGCGCTGATTGAAACGACGGCGTGTTTCCCCATCTATCGTACTTACATTCGAAACCTGGATCTGCCACCGGAAGCTGTGAAGATTCTGGAAGAAGCGCTGGCGCAGGCGCGTTTACGCAAACCGAATCTAAATCCGCAATGCTTTGATTTCCTGCGCGACGTGTTGCTGCTGCTGGCTCCTCCGCATGTATTGCCGGATCACCGCGAAGCGCGTCTCAGTTTCGTTTTGCGCTGGCAACAATTCACCGGGCCCATCGTGGCGAAAGGCCTGGAGGACACGGCGTTTTACGTTTATTACCCGCTGGCATCACTGAACGAAGTCGGCGGTGACCCATCGCCCGATGCCATTTGCCCAAAGGAGTTTTTTGAATTTATCGCCGCGCGGCAAAAAAGATGGCCGCATTCCATGAATGCCAGTTCCACGCATGACACCAAGCGGGCTGAAGACGTGCGCGCGCGGATAAGCGTTTTGTCTGAAATGCCGCAAGAGTGGCAGAAGCGGCTGCATCAATGGGCCGCGATGAATGAGAAATATAAAATCGCTGCCAACGGTGGCCCGATGGTCCCCGATTGGAACGAGGAATATCTTTTGTACCAGACGCTCCTGGGCATGTGGCCGCTGGAGCAAAGCGAGATCGACGGAGTGCTGGAAAGACTGCAGTCTTACGCTGTCAAAGCAATCCGCGAGGCGATGGTGCATACGCGTTGGACGCGCCCAAACCTGGCTCACGAAGAAGGGTTAAAAAAGTTTATAGCCGCCATTCTCGACAAAAGAGAGAATCGTGCGTTTCTTGAAGACTTTTTGAGCTTCCACCAACATATTGCGTTTTACGGGATGCTTAACAGCCTAAGCCAGACGCTGCTAAAAATCACAGCGCCTGGGGTACCGGATTTTTATCAGGGTTCGGAATTATGGGATTTGCGGCTGGTAGATCCCGACAATCGCAGAACCGTTGATTTTGCTCAGCGTATCGAACTCCTAACAGGGCTCAAACTGAACGCCTCAAGAGAGAAGACCGAATTCGCTGGCGAATTGCTGAAGAACTGGACGAATGGACGAATCAAACTGTATTTGATCTCGAAGGCTCTCAGGTGCCGGCAGGAATTTAGCAAGCTGTTTACCGATGGCGATTTTCTGCCGGCGGAAATATCCGGGGAGCGCTCGGAGAATCTGACGGCGTTCTTTCGCGTTTTCGAAAATAAGCAGGCATTGATTCTCGCTCCGAAATGGCTGGCCGGTTCAGGAATGGAGCAGAATTCAAATAAGCACGCGAGATTCTGGGGAAACACCTCAATAGTGTTGCCCGATATGGTCGCGAGTTGGCGAAACATCCTTACCAGCGACTCGATCACGGCCCAGTGGAATCGAGACGCTGTATTAAGCGTTAGTGAAGCATTAAAGGATTTCCCGGTGGCGCTGTTTTTATCCGATCCAATCTAGCTCGCCAAACGCCGGCGGCCTTCGTGTTCTCTGCGGCCTTGGTGATCCCGGCGAGTCCTGACGGATTTACCCTTATTAGCAGCTTCGGACTGACGAACACTTCGTTTGAGAGCTTCCATCATGTCAATTACCGGGGCGCGACCAGGTTTTGGCTCTTCCACCAGGTTCGACCCTTCTGTTTAGACTCGATGAGCGCTTTCAGATTTTCCTGGAAAGTGTCGCGATACTTGGACGGCTCAAAATCTTCCGATAGAGTTTCACCAGTTGTTCCGCTAATTTAATTTCCTGCGGCTTGAGATGGATATTTTCGGCAAATTTGCCGATACAGCGTCGATGAACGCAAGCAGATAAGCTCGACTCCTCCGAGCAGAGTGCTTATTCTGAAGGAAGATCGCGCTGCGGATTTGCTGACCGCATTCGTGACATATCGGATGAAAAAACTCGCAGAGTACCGGCAGAAAAGACAATTCGACAAAACCGCCGAACCAGCCGGAAGTGTCGCGGGCAAAGCAAAAGCACGACGGTTCGTCATCCAAAAACACGCTGCGACCAGGCTGCACTACGATTTGCGGCTTGAGGTTGGCGGTGTCCTGAAATCATGGGCGGTGCCTAAGGGCCCGTCGCTGAATCCCGGGGATAAACGGCTGGCCGTCCACGTGGAAGATCATCCGCTCGAATATCGCAAATTCGAAGGAGTCATTCCCAAGGGGCAATACGGCGGCGGCGAAGTGATCGTCTGGGACCAGGGGACCTATGAATTGGAAGGGCATTTGGATGCCGATGCGCAACTGGCGCGTGGCGAATTAAAATTTATCCTGCACGGAAAAAAAGTGCGCGGCAGTTTTGTTCTGGTGGAGCTGAAAAACTCCAAAGTTAAAAACGAGTGGTTGTTGATCAAGCATCGCGATGAATTTGCCGATCCGCTCTGGGACGCGGAAAAGCACGCACAATCCATTGTTTCCGGTCGCACGCTAGAAGATGTGAAACTGGGCCGACCCGCGCGCACGCCGCTTGAGGTGAATAAGGTCAGTTCCCTTCCGGGCGTGCGCAAAACACCGATGCCGCGCTCGGTTTCGCTGACCCTGGCCTCGTTAAGCGAAAAACCATTCTCAAATCCAGATTGGCTTTTCGAAGTGAAGTGGGACGGTGTGCGCGGCCTCGCGTACCTTGCAAACGGCGAGGTTGCGGTACGTTCACGTGCAGGGAGAGAAATTTCGCTCGAGTACCCTGAGGTTCGGGACCTGGCAAGCCAGCTGGACGCGACCGAAGCAATCGTCGATGGGGAAATAGTGGCTCTGGATTCGGCGGGCCGGAGCAATTTTCAAAAGTTGCAAAATCGCGCGGGCGTTCGCAATCCTTCGCAGCAACTGCTGGAATCCATTCCGGCGACTTACTACGCGTTTGACCTGCTGTACTGCGATGGGTATGACTTGCGAAAAGTTGCCCTGGAAAAGCGGAAGGAGCTGCTCAAGCAGATCCTTCGTCCCAATGATCATGTCCGTTACTCAGAGCATGAGATCGAGAAAGGCAAAGAACTATACGAAGCGGCCCGACAACAATCGCTGGAAGGGATTATCGGAAAAAAACGAGGCAGCGCCTATGTCGGGCAGCGGACTTCGCTCTGGCTGAAATTCAAGATTGTGAATGAACTGGACGCTGTTGTCTGTGGCTGGACAGCCCCTAGACGCAGCCGTGAATTTTTTGGCGCGTTGGTGCTGGGACTTTACGACGGGCCAGCACTTGAATTTATCGGGAGCGTAGGAACAGGCTTCGATTACGGCAAGCAAGAAGAAACTTACGAACAGCTACAACCCCTCAAGCAGGCCAAGAGCGTTTTTAGCGATGTTCCGAAATTGAAGGAACAAATCGATTGGGTAAAACCGGAATTGGTAGCTCGCGTGAAGTATGGCAACTGGACGGACGGCGGTCGCTTGCGAGCGCCAGTGTTTCTCGGGATGAGTCCGGATGTGTCAGCCAGGCAGTGTACGGTGCAGGCGGCGCGCCCGAATGAAGATATCGAACAAGATTTGCCCGACCGCTCGGACCACTCAACAGGGTCAGAAACATATCGGATGGCACCGGCACAATTAGAAGCGGAGTCTCATTCAAAACCGAACAAACGTCAGGCTAAACCGCGGCCTGCAACTGATTCAAGGCGAAACGGAAAACGGACGGTCCTCCCGACCAAACCAGGTGAGAAGGTTTTAATTAGCGGTATTGAGAATGAAATTCGCGAAGGCACCTCGGAAACTTTGCATGTCGAAACAGACGGGCACATTCTGCGGCTGACGCACTTAAACAAAATCTATTTCCCGGAAAGCGGCATACGAAAGCGGGATTTGTTGGCCTATTACTTTCGCGTGGGGCATCTCATGCTTCCGTTTTTGAAAGATCGACCGATGGTGTTGCGGCGTTATCCAAACGGAATTGGAGAAAAAGCATTCTTTCAGAAGGAAGCGCCCGAATCCGTTCCGGATTGGATCGAGCGGGCCACCGTTCATTCCGAAGAACGCGGCGGGGATATGCCTTACTTGATGGCCAATAATCTCGCTTCGCTCATCTACCTGACGAATTTGGGTTGTATCGACCACAACCCATGGTCAAGCCGCAGCGAGGCGCAGGATTTCCCGGACTATGTTTTCTTTGATTTAGACCCCACACCAGGAACGCCATTTTCCACGGTACTTAAAATCGCGCGGACTATTTACGCCATTTTGCATTCCATAAAGCTTTCCTCTTTTCTAAAAACCTCTGGAGCCTCAGGCTTTCATATTTTTGTGCCTCTCAAACCGCAATATACCTACGCGCAGACAAGAGGTTTTGCGGAACTGGTGGGACGCATCGCGGATAACGAGTTACCCGGGTTGATTACGTTCGAACGCACGGTACACAAAAGACCGGGCGGGAAGGTGTTGATGGATGCGTTGCAGAACGCCCGCGGAAAACCGCTGGCAACGGTCTATTCTGTTCGCGCTTATCCAGGCGCACCAGTGTCGACGCCGGTGACCCCCGCGGAATTGAACACGGAGTTTGCCGCCGATCGCTGGAGCATGGATAATGTGGAGCAACGAATCAAGAAATTTGGAGATTTGTGGGCAGATTTCTGGGAGAAGCGGCAATCGTTATCGGAAGCTTTGGAACTGTTAGAACAACGACTATCGCCACGTAAGAACCGAGCGGGTAAGAGTCGCTAAGCTGTGGTGGAAAAATTTTGACTGAGATTGCTTCCAAAAGCCAGAGGTTTCAAGAAGTCGAGTGCACGCAGAAAACTGATTCCACGATTAGTGTTATCTTTCGCCGGCGAATTCTTTTCGCCGCCGTTGGGCCCAAAGTAGGTTCCGTTCTGCAGCAGAACGTCTAAAGCGTTGATCAAATCCTGAGCCGCACGCGATTTAAATACGAATCCACGGGCCCCCGTTTCCCGCACGGAATCCGCAAGAGTTCGAGATTCATGCATGGTGAAAATGAGAATGGGGGCGCTGTTGTTGTTGTTGCGGGTAATTTGTCGCGCCGCTTCCAGTCCGCTCATGATCGGCATGGTGATGTCCATGATGATGGCGTCAGGGCGCAGAGCTTCGGCAAGCTTGATAGCTTCTTGCCCGTTAACTGCTTCGCCGCAGATCTCCCATTCGGGACGCGCCGACAAGATCGTACGTATGCCCTGGCGGACCACTTCATGATCATCGACAACGAGGATTTTAACTGGGTTTCCCGCTTGCGGAACTGTAGAGATTTTGACCATAGAAATTACTCCGTACAAAAATTACCGCAGTAAGTCGCTACACACTTGGAACAGCGACAAATTGTTTGGGACAGTTACCCGAGACATTAATTCCCAGGCACCGGGTAGGCCTGAATAATTTATATACAGGATTTCCTATTGATGCAAGCCTGGCATTTATTATGACTGTGATTAAGGTATCTTGGGCGCCACAGCGCGCAGAAGGGTCACCGATCATTGATTATTTCTTGGCAAAGTTATTTGCCTGGCGTAAAGCTTGGCGACACGCTCGAGGGTGTCAATCTCGGTCACGGGCTTGTCGGGCCGCAAACGCAAAATGCGCGGGAATCTGAGGGCGTAGCCACTTTCGTGGCGCTGCGACTTCTGAATGTTGTTGAAGGCCACTTCCATGACCACAGCCGGCTCAACAGTTCTGCGCGCGCCCAGATCTTCGATGGTATGTTGGAGGAAAAATTCTGTACCTGCTTTGATTTCCGCGTCGGTAAGTCCCGAATACGCTTTACCAATGGTCAAAAGTTGGTGACCGTCACGCACGGAAAAGGTGTAGTCGGAAAGCAGGCTATGCCGCTTGCCATGTCCATATTCGACTGCAGTTACAACGACGTCCAAGGTGGCGAAGGGCTCCTTTAGCTTGAACCACGACCTTCCGCGGCGCCCGGGCGTATAGAACGATTCTGGACGTTTTACGACGATTCCTTCGTGGCCGGCGGCCAGCGAATCCTGGAAAGCTTGCTGAATGGCAGCAACAGACTCACAGCGAATTGCCGCGGCGGTATAGATAGCCGATGGGTCTCGAGGTGGCAGAATTTTTTCCAGGCGTGCGCGCCGTTGTTCCAGCGTTTCGTCCAGCAACAGGGTTCCGTCCTGATAGAGTAAATCGAAGGCCGCAAAGCGTACCGGAATTTCATGTTGCAGCCAGAGATCGAGTTGTTTTCTGCCCAGCCGTTTTTGCAGCTCCGTAAATGGAAGTGGCCGCGAACCGTGCCACGCGAGAATTTCGCCGTCGAGGATTAGCTCGCCAGGCAATTTTGCGAAGAACACATTAAGTTCGGGAAACTCCACGATTTCATCGAGCGTGCGGGAAAAAACTCTCACGCTTGCGGCGCTTTTATGAACTTGCGCGCGGATGCCGTCGTACTTTTCTTCGACTAATACCAAGCCGTGTCCGTCAGGAAGAATTTCAGCAGCGGTTTCCACTGGCGTGGCTAGCATGAAGCCAATGGGATGGAACAGGCGCATTCGAACGGACGCTAAATCGTCCAATGCGGCGGAGCGCAGAGTTTCGCCAATGTCGCCGGTTAACATGTTGGCGCGGCGAACCGCATCCAAAGGGCGATCGAAAGCCTTGGCGATGGCCTCTTCGACGAGACTTTCCTTTAATCCGATGCGCAAATCGCCGGTCATTATTTTTATGGCGTATTTCACTTCGCCGGCGCTCATATGCTCGAACAGGTTTTTTATCAAAACCATTTTTTGTGCTGCGCCGCGAACTTCTGGAAGCTGGCTGAATGTTTTTGCTACTTGCTGCAGCGAAACGTCCGCGGTGCTTGGGCGTTTGAGCAAGAGGTGTTCGGCCATGTCGCCGAGGTCGCCATGTGCGCGATAACTTTTTCCGAGTTCAGAGGGGTCGGCTTTGGCGATTTCGGTGACAATTTTTGCAAGTTGCGAGCCGCCTACGCCGAGGACACGTTCATCGCGATGTGGAAACGGTCGGCCAGTCAGGAAAATCGCGGCGCTGGCGGCGTCCTCCAACGGCAGCAATTTGAAAAGTTCGCTTACAAGCTCTACCTTGGCGGTTTTCTTGGTAGTTGCGGATACGGTTTCGCAGGTCTGCACGAACCGGCGCATGAAATTAAGCGCTTGCGCGCTTCATCCCCATCGGCTGGCAGCGAGGGCACCAAAAAGAAGTGCGCGCATCGAATCCTTGTTTTCGTGAAGCGATGGCGCTGCCGCACTGACGGCAGGGCTCGCCGGTCCTTTTGTAGACCCACAAGCGCTCAGACACATTTGCACGCCCGGTGGTTCGGCGCATCGGAACGTAAGTAGTAATTTTATCGCCGGATGCGTCGGTTACGTTGGTGAGCATGAATTTACGCGCTTTGGAGACGAGACATTTCAAGTCGTCGTCAGAAAGATCTGAAATCGTTCGAAACGGATTAATCCCGCAGGCGAAACAAATCTCCGACTTAAAAACATTGCCGATTCCGGAAAGCAGCGATTGCGTAAGCAGGCCGACGCCGATTTCCAGCTCTGGCCGGGCTCGCAATCGCGCTACGACTTCCGATTCATCAACATTTTCGGCAAGAGTGGATGGCCCGACGGAGTTGAATCCCTCGCGGCGATGTAGGGAATCCGCGGTGTGGAATTCCGCGATGGGGACGTTAAAGGCCACCGCCAAAATTTTAGGAGTGCCAATTACAACGCGCATGTCGTAACGCCGGCGTTGCCATGTTTCGCCCGGGCGGTAAATATGCCAGCTGCCACTCATCAGCATGTGCGAGAGAAGAATGAGGTCGCCCGAAAAGCACATGAGCAGCCATTTTCCGCGTGCTTCGACTTTTTCAATGGTTCGTCCCACAACTCGCTGGTCGACTTCCACTCGGGAAAGATGCGGCAAAGCGGATTCGAAAGAAGTGACGGTTTGCCCGGCCAGCGCGAGGTTCAAGGTGCGAGCCGCACGATAAATGGTGTCGCCTTCGGGCATTTCAGGCGGTTTCCAGAATGTCGGCGGAGTCTTCATCTTCGGACTCCTCAGCGGTATCAGCCGAAACAACAAGAGGTTTGGTGCGACGCATTTGATAACCAAGCACCGTATTCACGAAGCGAGCATCTTCCAAGTAGGAAGCCAGAATGTGTTCTCGTGCAGGAGCGTTGTTGATTTCGCCTATCAAAAGACCTTGGCGGAGATTGAGACGCCGGATGGCCAGCTCCGCCAGTTTCTTGGCGAGCTCTCGCGCGAAGAGGCTGCGCTCGGGTTCAGACTCCGGAAGAAGAACACGCAAAGCCGGATTGCGGCGCCGCAAAAAAGCGGCGAGCTGTCCATTTATCAAAATCACGGACGCGCCGGCCGTTCTGGCCATGGAATGGTGCGTGAGCGGCTCATCGGACTCGCCCTCGATCTTAGGCCAGGGAATTAAAATGCCGTAGGGGTTGGCGGGATCGGTGGCGGCAAGATGCAGAACTTCCGGAGTTGTAGGATCGATTCGCAGGCTGCGCAACATATCCACCGCGGCGGGCATGGCGAATTGTGCTGCTCCCAACCCGGCAACAAACATCCCACGGCGCACCCAGCCGCTGTCTTCCATGGTTTTCAGCGCCGGGTAAATGGTGTTATAGCCGCCGGGAATATTTTCTGCGATGGCCGTCTCGCGCATCACGATGCCATGCCGCTGCAGAATTTGCTGCGAGATATTTGCGCTCCATTGCGTGGCGGTCAGCGCGACGGTGATGCGCTGCCCAATGAGGGACCAGCGGCCATGCGCTTGTCCGGTGGTAGTCCGCGAGCGTAGACGCCGCAAATATCCGGGGGATCCGGGACGCTCATCATCAAAGGTTTCGTGTTTACGTTTGCGATCGTCGGGCCGCACCAGTTTGCGAAGCGGGTAGAAGGTATCGTTAGTGATTCTGCCGGCCCACGCGAGTTGCCAGAGTGCTTCTACGGTGTCGCCGGGAAAACCTCCGCCACACGCGTTGTGAATTTCCGAAAAGAAGGACGCCCCTTGCCGGGCGAGAAATTCAGCAATTTTTTCGGCGCGTTCGGAATGGGGAGTCTGGTCAGGCACGACTTGGCCTGTAACTGTGCCCGCTAGGGCGGCGGCGTCCGGTAAGCGTAAGAGCGGCAATGCTTCAGTCAGATACAATGCGATGCGGCCGTTGCGATCTCCGGTTTGCTCAACGCCTACCCAAGTCACTTCACCGGCGGCCATGAGCGTATCGAGGTTGCCGGGTTGATAGTCAGCGACACGCGCGGGCAAAATTTCTGTTTCCAACTCCGAAACCAGAAGCGCGGCACCCTGCAAGGCTTCGATGGTGTCGAGCAACGCGTCGAGCCCACGGCGCGGAACGGTAACTCCTTGCCATCGCGTCGAGAATCTAACGAATGTAGATTGCTCGACCGGCTCGATTTCACGGCGCAGGCGCGCGAGACTTTTTCTGCGGATTTGCCGCAATACTTCCGGATCGCACCATTCGCGGTGATGACCGTTGGGCCTGAACTCGCCTTCCAGCAATTTGCCTTGAGAATTTAGTTGGGTCAGCACAGCATCGACCGCGGGCATCTGCAACTGATAGCGCGTGGCTATGTCGGAGGTTGTGAATGGGCCGTGAGTGCGGGCGTAGCGGCGAATGATCTCCGTTAACGGATCAGCGGGAGCTTGAAGAAAGGCCTCGGCTAGACCGGGCGGCAGCGGTGTACCCAATGCATCGCGGTAACGGCCAGCATATTCGGCGGGGATGGTGCGTGGTTCGCCGGCAATGCGCACTCGCACGGCGCGACGTGCGTTGACCAACTCCGTAGCGGTGGCGGCAACTTCCGGGCCGGCACTGCGGGCGGCAACTTCGGCGTCGGACAAATCGCCAAGCTTCAACAACAAGTCGTGCAGGCCGTCGGCGTGACGCGCCTGATAGTCCGGCTCCAGAGCCTGAAGCTTTGCTTCCACTTCATCCAACGCGGCCGGATCAAGCAGTTCGCGCAGATCGGTATCGCCGAGTAACTCCTCCAGCTGCGACTGATCAATCGATAGTGCCTGGGCGCGGCGCTCAGCCAACGGCGCGTCACCTTCGTAAATGTAATTGGCAATGTAAGAAAAGAGCAGTGCGCCCGCAAATGGCGAGGGCTTATCGGATTCCACTCGCGTCAAGCGAATTTCACCGCGCTGAATTTTGCTGAGAATCCCGGCAGCCGCGGGCAAATCAAATACGTCACGAATACATTCCCGATAAGTTTCCAGAATTATGGGAAACGAAGAGAAGCGCGAGGCCACTGCCAATAAATCCGCGGCGCGCTTGCGCTGTTGCCATAACGGCGCGCGCATACCGGGGCGACGCTTTGGCAAAAGCAGCGCGCGGGAGGCAGCTTCGCGAAATTTGGCGGCGAATAAAGAAGTTGATCCCAATTGGCGCAAGACCAATTCCTTAAATTCCGCGGGAGACAACACAAAGTCCTCGATTTCTACCGCAGCGTCACTGTCCGGGAGTCGCAAAACAAATCCGTCGTCGGACCACATGGATTCCACTTCGAGACCACGCTCTGCGCGCAATTTGGCGGTCACTGCCATGCACCACGGGGCATGCACCCGGCTGCCAAAAGGAGTCAGGACGCATATACGGCGATCACCAAGCTCGTCGCGGCAAATTTCCACGACCACATCCTCGTCGCTGGGCACGCGCTGCGTAGCCGCAACCTGATCCTGCAGATAACGAAGAAGATTTTCCGCGGCGTTCACATCCAGGCTATGTTCTTCAACAAGTTTCGAAAACGCGACCGAGCGCGGCAAGGCCAGCAACTCGCGAGTCATGCGTCCAATTTTTTCGCCGAATTCCGCTGCCCGGCCAGCGGTGTCGCCATGCCAGAACGGCATTTTCCCCGGTTCGCCGGGCGCGGGAGAAACGAGCACGCGATCGTGAGAAATATTTTCGATCCGCCACGTAGAGGCGCCGAGGATGATCGTGTCGCCCGCCCTGCTTTCGAAAACCATTTCTTCGTCAAGTTCGCCGACGCGCGCGCCTTTGGTCGCACCGGCGAGAAATACTCCGTACAGGCCGCGATCCGGAATGGTGCCGCCGTTGATGATGGAGATCTGACGCGCGCCTTGCCGCGTGGTTAATTTGTTGGCTAGGCGATCCCAGGTGAGCCGCGGCCGGAGTTCCGCGAATTCATCCGACGGATAGCGACCCGAAAGCATATCGAGCAGGCTCTCAAAGGCCCCCAACGTTAAGCCCGCATAAGGCGCCGCTGATTGCACGACCTTATAGATGTTGGCGACATCCCAGGGCTCCATCGAGACCATGGCGACAATTTGCTGCGCGAGCACGTCGAGCGGGTTGCGCGGGTAATGCACGGACTCGACGTTACCGTCGTACATGGCGCGAGTGATGGCCGCGCAGGCGACCAGATCGGCGCGATACTTCGGATAAATGATGGCCGAGCTGACAGCACCGACGTGGTGGCTGGCGCGCCCGACCCTTTGCATGCCGCTGGCGACCGATGATGGCGACTCGATCTGCACCACCAGGTCGATAGCGCCCATGTCGATGCCCAATTCGAGAGAAGATGTAGCGACCAGGCCGCGCAAAGTTCCCAGCTTCAGGCGATCTTCAATTTCCTTGCGCTGCGCCACGGCCACGCTGCCGTGATGGGCACGCACCAGGATTTCGCCAGCCAATTCATTTATTGCTGCGCAGATTCTTTCCGCGAGGCGCCTGCTATTCACAAAAATCAGCGTGGAACGACGAGAGCGCACTAACTCGAGCAGCTTCGGGTGAATGGCACTCCAAATAGAGGGCCGCGTCGGGCCCTGTGACGCGGGTCCACTTGGCAAACGCTCCACTTCGTCGAGGCGGGTCATGTCCTCAACGGGAATTTCCACGCGGAGATCAAGACGCTTCGGTTCGCTGGCGTCAATTATTGTGACGGGACGATAGACGGCAGCGGGAGTATCGCTCTCCTGCTCAGGCAGAATTTCTGTGTCATCAGTGGCGGCAACGATGGGCGATTCTTTGATGCGACCCGTGTCGACGCCACCCAGATAGCGGGCTACTTCTTCCAAAGGACGCTGCGTAGCGGAAAGTCCAATTCTTTGTAATCGCCTCCCGCACAAATGCTCCAGCCTCTCCATCGACAACGCCAGATGCGAACCACGCTTGCCGGGCACCAGCGCGTGGATCTCGTCGATAACCACCGTCTCGATGGAGCGAAGCGATTCACGCGCATTGGAAGTCAACAAGAGATAAAGAGATTCGGGTGTCGTGATGAGAATGTCCGCAGGATGACGGAGAAAACGCGCGCGCTCTGCTGGTGGCGTGTCGCCCGTTCGAATGGCAACTTGCGGCTCGTGAAATGCGATTCCCATTCGCTTGGCAGCTTGCGCAATACCGACAAGCGGTGCCCGTAAATTGCGCTCCACGTCGACGGCCAACGCTTTGATAGGCGAAATGTACAGAACGCGGCAACGCTGCTGCTTCTCCGGAACCGGCGAGAACATGAGCCGATTAATGCACCAGAGAAAGGCCGCTAGAGTCTTGCCCGTTCCGGTGGGCGCAAGAATTAACGTCGAATCGCCGCGCGCGATGGCCGGCCAGCCCTGCACTTGCGGCCTGGTCGGAGCGGCGAAAACGGCTTCGAACCACTCGCGAACCGGGGGAGCAAACAGAGCACTATCGAGCTTCGCTGAAGTGTTCAACGAAAGATTGTGAGGGTCGGACATAACGGGTCCCTATTTAGATGCGGGAATTAACGAAATTGTTGGGAAAGTAGGTGGGCCCTAAGCAGCGGCGGCTTTGCGTTTGTGCAACAAAGTGATCGCCATATCCAGTTCTGTGCCGATCAGAATAATTACGATGGCCACGTAAATCCAGGTCATCAAAATCACAAATCCCGCCAATACAGTGTACACCTGAGGAACCGTAGGGCTGTAAAGCAAGAAAAGATTGAAGCCCACCGATGCGAGCAGGATCCCGGTTACCGAAAAAATGTTACCGATGGTAAACCATCGCCAAGGCCGCTTCACATCCGGAAGAAAATGATTGATCAAAGTGAGCCCCACGAACATGAGGAATACCGTGCCTATCCACCACGCGATGACGCTCCACCGAAAATGGATGGTACCCACGAATTTCAGTTGGCTATATATCTCACTGGTGGCCCAGTGGCCGAGGGTCCAAAGTCCGAAAGCCACCAGGCAAAACAGAGAGGATATGAGCGTGGTTACAGTGGCGATGGCGCGCCGCTTCCAGTAGCCACGCGTATCCCTTCCGCAGCAGGCAATGCTTAGAGCTTCCATCAGGCTCATAAATCCTGAAGAGGCGCTCCACACCGATACCAACAATCCGAAGGAAAGATATCCAGTGTAGCCGCGCGTAAGGTCCAGAATGGTGGCAAAAACCGCTTGCCTGGAACGATTAGGAAAATAATCGGTGATCCATTGCGCGAAAGACTGCCATAACGTTGTAGAGGGCAGCCATCCTACGATGGCGGCAAGAACAATCAGGAAAGGTACAAGTGACAGCACAAAGTAAAACGAGACCTGAGCCGCCAGGTCCACGATGTTGTCTTCCATCACCCGCGAAAATGTGAGTTCGATGACTTGTGATACGCTGCGCCGTAACGCGACGCTGCGCCTGAAAAGACGGTACCAGCGACGAACCGCGGACCTCTTACCGATTACTGGCGCTCCGGACTGGAGCTCACCAGAATGCAATCGACTTGAGCTAGAGTGTCGCATTTTTGAACTACGGACCGCTGATGCGAGGTTGCGCACACGACTACATTAAACCGCCAAAATAGATGATAATGCAGAAGAAGGGGAAAAACTCAGGAATCGGTCAGTCAGAACCATCCCGAGAGCATTTAGGGGTTGTCATCGAAAATCGATTACAGGTATAACTGCTGGTGCTTTATCTGACGGTCCTCGGCAGTGTAGTGAACGAAGCGACTCTCCCCAGCAGGCGTAAGCAAGACCCAACAAACTTTATAAGAATTTCATAACGCGTGCAGCCTCCTGCCTGGGCGCTCGTTCTATCCTGGAGAGTCAGATGAAGTATCCTGCGATGTCCCCGTTCGAAATTCGTTCTTTTGCGAGGGGCTCAGCGAAAAGTTTTCTCAGCGCGAGACCCATTCTTTTGAGATCCACCGATACCTGGCGACTGCGGTTGGCCATGATGCTCTCAGTGTTGTTGTTTTTGGTGCTCGGGGCCCAGGCACAAACCAACGTAGTGACGCAGCACAATGACATTTCCCGCACTGGCCAGAACAACAACGAAACGATCCTCACTCCCTCCAATGTCAATAGCAACACGTTTGGAAAGCTGTTTTCCTATCAGATTGACAGCCAGGCTTATACCCAACCACTTTACGTGGCTGGCGTGACGATGGGTTCAGGCACCGTGCAAGCTGGCACTACCCACAATGTGGTGTTTGTTGCCACCGAGCACGATAGCGTTTACGCCTTCGATGCAGACAGCAATGGAGGCTCCAACGCCTCGCCACTTTGGAAAATTACTCTGCTGGATTCGGCGCATGGAGCGGGGTCCGGAGCAACTACAGTGCCCAGCGGTGATCTCGGCACCGATGACATCGATCCGGAAATTGGGATCACGGCTACTCCAGTAATCGACACCAATACGAATACCATTTATGTAGTCGGCAAGACCAAAGAAAGCGGCAATTATTTTCAGCGCCTTCATGCTCTCGACA
Source organism: Acidobacteriaceae bacterium (assembly GCA_030838075.1). Classification (GTDB taxonomy): domain Bacteria; phylum Acidobacteriota; class Terriglobia; order Acidiferrales; family UBA7541; genus Acidiferrum. The sequence goes on along the minus strand of JAUTXJ010000241.1, from coordinate 16,670 downwards.
TCACCACTGGCGCGGAAAAATCTGGCTCTCCCGTTACTCTCTCCGCGCAAGTGACTGGAAATGGTAACGGCAGTTCAGGTGGTGTGTTGCGCTGGGACGCCAAGCTGGAAAATAACCGCCCCGGGTTGCTGCTCCTCAACGGGACGGTGTACATCGCTTTTGCGGCCCACGGAGACCAAGGGCCGTACCACGGCTGGATCCTGGCCTACAACGCGAAAAGCTTACAGCAGACCAGCGTTTTCTGCCCCACGGCGAACGGAGCAGCCTCTGGCATTTGGATGTCGGGCGCGGGCTTGGCTGCGGACACTATTAATTCAGGCCGCCTGTTTGTGGCTACCGGTAACGGAGCGTTTAACGCAGCACCTCCGTATAGCAACAGCATGAGCTATGGCGATGACCTGATTCGCCTTGAGACCAGCACTGGCGCTATGAGGTTAGCGATCAATTTACCGCATTCAACCAAAATTACCTCAGTATTAACGATTTAGATCTGGGCTCCGGCGGCGTGATGTTGCTTCCTGACCAATCCTCCGGTGGCCACACGCATCTCATGGTGCAGGCCAGCAAGGAGGGTCGAATCTACCTCGTAGACCGGGATAATCTGGGCGGATACAACACCAGCGGAGATAACATCGTTCAGGAAGTCACCGGTCAGATCGGGGGAGTCTGGGGCTCCCCAGCCTATTGGAACGGAAAAATATATTTCTGGGCTAGCAACGACGGCTTGAAGTCGTTTTCGTTTGCCAACGGCAGCATTGGCAACATCACCGCCGAGTCCTCAGAAAATGGCGGCTACCCGGGCCCAACGCCGTCGATTTCCTCAAATGGTGGCAGCAACGGAATCGTTTGGGACGTCTTGAGCAGCGCGTATACCTCTGGTGGCCCAGCGGTGCTTCTCGCGCACGACGCGACTAACGTCTCCAATACGTTGTACAGCAGCAACCAAAATTCCAGCCGCGACTATCCCGGCGGAGCTGTCAAGTTTGCCGTGCCCACGGTTACTAATGGAAAAGTGTATGTCGGCACTTCTAACTATTTGAGTGTTTATGGGCTGTTGGGCACAGCGCCACTAGCTTCCGCCCCGGTGTTAAATCCTGGAGGTGAGAATTTCACCGGGTCAGTTTCCGTGGCGATCACGGACAGTACCCCAGGCGCGTCCATTTTCTACACCACGAATGGCAGCACGCCTACAACCGCATCTACGAAATACAGTGGACCCATCAACATTACGGCAAGCGAAACGATCAAGGCCATCGCCGGCGCTTCGGGATACCAGCCCAGCGCAGTTGCGTCCGAGACTTATAATCTGCAGTCCCAGCCGAGCGGTGGCGGTTCATCGATGATCAGTTTTGGCAGCGGCTTCGCCTCGGCACAAAACTCGCTCAGATTTAATGGAAGCGCTACGTTAAGTAATAACCTGGTGCAATTAACAAATGGCGGGTCGAATCAGGCCGGGAGTGCGTGGTTCAATACGGCCGTCAACATTTCTCAATTCACGAATGATTTTGCGTTCCAATTGGTGAATCCCGATGCCGACGGCATTACCTTCACGATTCAAAATGCTGGTTTAACCGCGCTAGGTGGCACGGGAGGTAGCTTAGGCTACGCAGGCATAGCCAACAGCGTCGCGGTGAAATTCGATTTGTATGACAACAGCGGCGAGGGGATTAATTCCTGCGGTTTGTATCAAAACGGCGCTGTTCCTGCCCTGCCAGCCACTGATCTGACCAGCTCGGGCATTAACTTGCACAGTGGGGATAAGTTCTCCGCACACATGACCTATAACGGTGCCACGCTTGCCATGAGCATCACCGATGCGACGACGGGCGCTGTGTACAACACCAGTTGGCCGATTAACATTGCGCAGGTCATCGGAAGCAACACGGCCTACGTGGGATTCACCGGCGGGACCGGTGGGTTACTAGCCACACAAAACATTCAGACCTGGACCTTCGTGAGCGGCACGCAACAGCAGCCGACGGCGACTGCTCCGATCTTCTCGCCTGCTACAGGCAGCTATACTACAGCCCAGTCGGTAACTCTCTCGACGCCCACTCCCGGCGCCTCGATCCATTACACGACGGACGGTTCCACGCCCACGGCTTCGTCAACACTTTACTCGAAAGTGATTACGGTCAGTGCTACTGAGACGATCAAGGCCCTCGCGGTGACAAGCGGTTACTCGAATAGTTCAATCTCCGCCGGCACTTACACCATTAGCTCTCCTAACTCGGGCGGTGGAGGCGGAGGAGTGAGTTTGGGAGCCGGCTTTACCGCGGGGGCGATGGTGCTCAATGGTAGCGCGGCATTGAACGGAACAAGACTGCGTCTGACGGATGGCGGTGGAATGGAAGGCTCTGCCGCGTGGTACAACTCGCCGGTAAACATCCAACAATTCACGACTGGTTTCAGTTTCCAGCTTTCGCCGGGCAGTAACCCAACAGCGGATGGCTTTACGTTCGCAATTCAGGGCAACAATACCTCTGCTTTAGGTCCCCTTGGCGGCGCCCTGGGGTACGCGGGCGGCGCTCTATCGCAGAAAAGCGTCGCTATCAAGTTCGACCTTTACGACAATGCGGGCGAAGGAGTGAATTCGACCGGGTTGTTTACCAATGGTGCGTCTGCCAGCACGCCATCGGTCGATCTGAGCGGCAGCGGCATCGATCTACACAGTGGCGACGTCATGAACGTCCAGATCAACTATGACGGAACGAATCTGTCCATGACCATCACCGATCACACTGCAAACGCCACCTTCACACACGCGTGGCCGGTGAATATCTCGTCAGTGATCAGCGCAAATACTGCTTTTGCCGGGTTTACAGCCGGAACTGGCGGTTTAACCGCGATCCAAGACATTATCAATTGGACGTTCACCCCTGGAACAAGTGTGCCAGTTACGCCGCCCGGCGGCGGTGGCAATACAACCGCAATAAATTTTGCATCCGGATTCACGGCCAGCGGAATGCAATTCAATGGGAATGCAGTTTTAGTCGGCAACCGTCTCCAGTTGAGCGATACTGCCGCGAACTTTGAAGACAGCAGTGCATTCTGGAATCAAAAGGTAAGCGTTCAAGGTTTCACGAATGATTTCACGTTTCAAATAGCGAACCCCGGCGCCGACGGAATCACCTTCGCCATCCAAGGGTCATCACCAACTGCTCTAGGTGTCGTCGGGGGAAGCCTGGGATACGCAGGGATGTCCAATAGCGTTGCTGTGAAATTTGATATTTATGACAACGCGGGTGAAGGAACCAATTCGACCGCCCTCTATGTTAATGGAGCGGTCCCTTCAGTTCCGGCAACCACGATCGGAGGGGGAGTTAATCTTCAATCTGGCGACGTCATGGCGGTGCATATGACTTACGACGGCACCACGTTGACGATGACGATCACCGATACTTCGAACCCGTCGCAGACGTTTAGCACGAGTTGGCCGGTCAACATTCCCGCCACGGTAGGGTCGACCGCCTACGCGGGCTTCACCGGTGCTACTGGAGGTTTGACATCCACGGAGCAGATATTGACGTGGTCATACAGTACAGGCACCTCTGCTAACGCGCTGGTAGTGTCAACAGCCAATCTGGCAGCCGCCGCGACTACATCCGGCCCAGCCGTTCAAGTATTCAGCTACCAGAATTTTCCCGACAATTTGGGCACCATGTTCTATTCCACCAGTGTGGGAGACAATGCGACCTTTATGGTCAACGTTCCTGCGGCCGGAACGTACGACGTGAAAATTTCCTACAAGCAGTATCAGCCTCGCGGCATCGTGCAAACAAAGATCAACAATGTCAGTGTTGGCCCTCCCGTTGACCAATTCATATCGAACGGTGATGCCTACGCCGTCACGGATCTCGGAGCTGTTAATTTTCCCAGCGCTGGAAGCTATCCATTTACATTTATGGTGGTCGGAAAGAACTCCGGCAGTACGGCTTACAGCCTGGCGTTCGACGACATTATTCTGACTAAACAATAATCACTGATTAGGAATTTGAACTCACAAAAAGGGATGCCGCGGTTGTTAAACAGCGGCGCCCTTTTTTTGTCCACTTAGATCTTTCATTTCTACCGTTCGGTGTCTTGAGCGCCTGGTCATTAACCTGGGGGCCATCGCATGTTTCTTCCGCCCAATAAATGAAGATGCAGGTGCAGCACTGACTGGCCCGCGTTCTGGCCGGTGTTGATTACGGTGCGAAAACCTTGCTGCAAATTTTTCTCCCGGGCCAGCTTTGCCGCCACCATCTGCAAGTGACCCAGCATTAATTCATCCCCGTCAGTCACGTCTTCCAGCGAGGCAATGTGTTTCCGTGGGCATATCAGCAAATGTGTGGGTGCTTGCGGACCGATATCTTCAAAAGCAAAAACGTCAGGATCTTCGTACACCATTTTTGCGGGGATTTGTTTCGCAGCGATTTTGCAGAAAAGACAGTCGGCGCTCATTGATTTTCTCCCGCTTCCGAAAAAGTATCATCGAGCCGGATTACCATGGGCGTAACTCCTTCGCGCGAGCGCAGGCGCTCGCCGAATTCCTTGGCGGCTTCTTCGCCAGATACCTTACCAACGTGCACGCGATAAAAAGGCCCGCTGCTGGTGTCGTAACGTTTAACAAAAGTGGGAGAGTATGTAGCGCTCATACGTTCTCTTAATCGCTCGGCATTGGCGCGCTCGCGAAACGATCCCACTTGAATCGTAAAAAACCCTGATTCGGGATTTATCGTCGTGGATAAAACCTCCAGGCGCACTGGCACGACCCCCGGCCCGATGGAATCGATCTCCCGCGCCGCCGCATAGGAAAGATCGATAATGCGGTTATTCACGAACGGACCACGGTCGGTGATGCGCACCACGGTGGATTTTCCATTTCGCTCGTTGGTGACCCGCACCATGGTTTCGAATGGCAGCGTGCGATGAGCGGCGGTCAGTTTGTTCATGTCGTAGATTTCGCCGTTTGACGCTTGCCGTCCGTGGAATGGCACGCCGTACCACGACGCTTCGCCTGTTTCCTCGTAGCCTGCGGGCACAGGAACGGCGGCGGCGTCCCTGCGGCGCTTTGCACCGGCCCCCGAATGCGCTGGGCTAGTCGGAGTCGAGGTTTTTGCGGATTCCGACGAGGTTTCAGATGTTGAGGACGGTTCAGTCGACGGCTGGCTAGCCGCTAACGGTTTACGCGAGGCACATCCTGAGGCCATGGAAAGAAGAGAGCCTACCAAAATTATTAAGAGTACGAATTTGAAGGAGTCAACTTTTGCACTGGGCCGTCTGGTAGGAAATATTTCGGAATTGCGTCGTTGGCCGAATTGCTGTCGCGGTTTCGCTGCGTTCACTGGCGGCCCATGGTTGCGTGCGTTGCTCCTTCGTTGCTAAGAATGAGCGTCTTTTGCAGACCCCGTTTCGCGAGCCGTATTGCGCGCTTCTAGCTTCTTCGCGGCATCAGTCAGCAACTCCGAAACCTCACGAAGGAATCGTGCAGTGCGCTTTTCGGTGCCGGGCGCAACTTCTTCTTCCACATATTTGCGCAACCGCGCCAGTTCTTTGTCGAGCCGCTGCCCAATTTCCTCAAATTTGTCCATGTTTTGCCCTCTTACCGTGACCGAGCCTTCGCAAGTCAGACAACTTCGCCGACTTCGGTATTATAGGAACGCGGTGTGCGGGTCGCAAGGAGGAGAATGGCGCTTCCCTATCAGTGGCAGATGCGCGTGAATCGCTGGCGAAGCGCGATGAGCGGCTTGTTTGGAGGGGGCGGCGATCAACAACCTCGGCCCAAAATTTGCCCCTCTTGCGGAACGCTGGTTGGCATTAACACGACGCGTTGCTACCAGTGCGGAACCAATCTTACTTTTTCGATGGCGGCCATAAATCGGCGCTTCTCCGGATTTTTCGGAGGACGCGCGCCGGTCACCACCGCGCTGCTCATCGCGAATCTTCTGATTTTCGGTGTCAGCGTGGTTCTCACGCTGCAGGCTGGCCAAGGCGGTGGTTTGCGCATCCTGTTTGGTCTCGATGGAGAAGTTCTTTACAGGCTCGGCGCTTTATGGGCACCGGCCATCGTGCATGGCGAGCCCTACCGCTTGGTGACCGCGATGTTCCTGCATGGCGGTCTAATTCACATCGGTTTCAACATGATGGTGCTGATGGATATTGGACCGGTAGTAGAAGAAGTGTACGGATCGGCGCGTTTTTTGTTTCTATACACCGCGACCGGAATTGCCGGATATATTCTCAGCGCCTTTACTCCGTTTCGCCCTCACCCCGCGCTGGGCGTGGGCGCAAGCGGCGCGATATTGGGACTGATCGGAGTGATGATTGCCATCACCACTCGCCGCGGCGGATCGTCCATGCAAGCCCTGCGTTCTCGGCTCATTTCCTGGGTGGTATCGATCTTCGTCTTCGGCTTTATTATGTCCGGCATCGACAATTGGGCGCACTTCGGCGGATTAGCGGCCGGCTTTTTGCTGGGAAAAATGTTTGCCGATCGTGAACCCATGAATCCCTCTGAACTGAAACGCGCTCATGCGCTTGGGTGGAGCGCAGCTATTGTGCTGCTGGCCAGCTTTGCATTCATGATCCTGCATTTCCGCGATCCCTTGCGGTGAAGTTTCCCGACCGCGGTTAACCACACAACACGCAAGCTCGACTCTACTGATTCCCACATTGCGAAATGCGCTACTCTCAGTAGCGCTGGCGGGTATTCAACACCGCTGTCGGGCCAAAGCAAATTCAACTATGGACCTGCATTCCATCATCGTCGTGAGCCTGCACTCTCCAAAAGAAAAGTTTTGGGGCGAATTGCTGGTCCTCAATCAGGCGGGCATTACTGTGCGTGGCATTGACCTCAACTCTTTCGATCACTTTGTGCGCGCCATCAATGAGCCTGACGGTGAGCGTGTAGGATTCCCCACTATTTTCTTCCCCATGAATCGCGTGGAGCGTATTTCTCTGGACGAATCTACTGGCTCCATTCCCTCCATGGCGGAACTTTTCCAACGCAAAATAGGCCGCTCACTCAGCGAGTATCTCGCGCAATTTGCGTGAACTGCGTTATCCTCATCGGCAATGCAAGGCCCCATCTGGACTGTACCTAATCAAATCACCTTGTTGCGGCTGGGCTTCCTGCCGTTTTTCCTGATTCTCATTTCTTATGAACAGTACCGGTGGGCGCTTCTGGTGTTGGTCGCCGCGGGACTTTCCGACGGCATCGACGGACTACTGGCGCGCAAACTGAATCAGCGTTCACCGCTGGGCGCGTATCTGGATCCCATCGCGGACAAGTTGTTGCTCTCTTCTTCTTTCATAATCCTGGCGTTCAAACAGAAACTGGCGTGGTGGCTGACCATCATTGTACTCAGCCGCGATGTGCTGATACTGATGGTCGCTGTGGTAATACTTCTGATTTCCGGCTACCGCCCCTTTCCGCCCAGCATTTATGGAAAGCTGACCACCGCTTTGCAGATTCTTCTGGTGTTCATGGTGGTTTTGTCGGCGGCGTATCCGCATCCCGCATTTACGGCGGTAAATCGCTTTCTGATTTATGCGGTGACGGGCCTAACGGTATTTTCGGCTTTTCATTATTCGTTCACTACTTCGAGGCGGCTTAGCTCTTCCTGAGGGCCTGACCTGGGCGGGAAATCAAACAGGCATTGTTCGCGGACCGCCAGGAGGCAGCAAGAGTTTCGGTTCCGTAAGTGATTGAACTTCTTCAACACTGATGCCCGGCGCCAACTCTCGGAGCAGCAAGCCTTCCGGTGTCACATCGATTAGTGCTAGTTCCGTTACGATGTGATCCACGACTTCAACGCCTGTAAGAGGCAGCGTGCACTTTTTCAGAATTTTTGGGCGCTTGTCACGTGTGGCATGTTCCATGGCGATGTACACCTGCTTAGCGCCGGCGACCAAATCCATCGCGCCGCCCATGCCCTTCAACATCTTTCCGGGAATTGCCCAGTTCGCGAGTGTGCCTTTTTCATCCACCTGCAACGCGCCCAAAACCGTAAGATCGACATGTCCGCCACGGATCATCCCAAAGGAATCTGCGGACGAAAAATAGCAAGTGCCTGGGAGTTCGGTGACGGTTTCTTTTCCGGCATTGATCAAGTCTGGATCGACTTGAGACTCCAAAGGATACGGCCCCACGCCTAGCATCCCGTTTTCGGATTGCAAAACCACTTCCATGCCTTGCGGCACATAGTTCGCTACGGCAGTCGGCATACCGATGCCGAGATTTACATAAAAGCCGTCGCGCAACTCTAGCGCGATACGCCGCGCGATGCGCTCACGTTTTTGTTCTTCGGTTAGAACCATGTACGCCTTTCACCTCTGCGGCCCAGAGTGCCGAACTATTCTTTTCTGATACAGCGTTTCTCGATGCGCTTTTCGTACGCCGTTCCCTGAAAGATGGCATTCACAAAAATTCCCGGCGTATGAACCGAGTCAGGGTCCAGTTGACCCAGATCCACTAATTCTTCCACTTCCGCGATCACGTAGTCCGCGGCCGTCGCCATCATGGGATTAAAATTTCGGGCCGCTTTGCGGTAAACAAGGTTTCCCCAGCGATCGCCTTTGCACGCCTTTACAAATGCAAACTGACCGCGTATTCCGCGTTCCAACACGTATTTTCGTCCATCAAATTCGCGCGTCTCTTTGCCTTCGGCAACCATGGTGCCCACTCCAGTGGGCGTAAAGAAAGCGGGTACTCCGGCTCCGCCGGCGCGCAAGCGCTCCGCCAGCGTGCCTTGTGGATTCAATTCCACTTCCAGTTCCCCGCTGAGCACCTGTTGTTCGAACAATTTATTTTCGCCGACGTACGTGGAAATCATTTTTTTGACTTGCCGGTTTTGCAGCAGGATCCCGATGCCAAAATCATCGATGCCCGCGTTGTTGCTGACGATAGTGAGGCTTTTTGTGCCCTTGCGGCGCACGGCGGCAATCAAATTCTCTGGAATGCCGCACAAACCGAAGCCGCCCATCAATATGGTGACGCCATCGGTCAACTTTTCAATGGCCGCATCTGCTGAAGAAATACGCTTGTCCATGAATGCTCTCGCGAACAGAGCTTAGTGTAATGCAAGCCGTCGGGCTGTTGACAGGACCATACGCTGTTTTCGCGGTTAAAAACTGCGTAGCAGTTTGTACAATTCATTTGCGGCGTCGAAGTCGGCTTCCAGTTCGCGGGAAGCGAGCTTGTCGCGCAACTCGTCCAGCCGGCGAGCAAACAAATCGAGCCCGGCGGAAAGAACTTCCCTGTTGGTCAGCACAATGTCCCGCCAGGTGCTGTAGGGACTGCCAGCAAGGCGCAACGTGTCGCGCAGGCCGGGACCGGCGAGCGCGATAGGCAAGCCATTTTCATCCAGATGATCGTAAAGAAAGGAAGCGAGCGCGACGGCCGCAAGTTGCGGAAGATGCGATGCGAGGCCCACGGCGTAATCGTGCTGTTGCGCTCCCAGCCAGAGCGGTCGCGCGCCAATTTTGGCAATGATCTTCAGGAAAGCAACCACGCGCGGGTCTTCTTTGATTGTGCCCGTTGGCATACTACGCGCAGGCGACGTGAGTGGATCGGCTTCAGGCGACGAGTGCCGCACCGCTTCATCATCGGCATTGGACGAGGATTCCCCGACGAGCGCGTACGTGGTGCCGCGGAATAAATTCGCGTCAGCGTTGGCAATTCCCGACAATTCCTTTCCCGCCATCGGGTGCCCGCCAAGAAAAAGCTTCTCACCACTTCCCGAAAATAATTCCTCCGCCGCACGCACAATTCGTACCTTGGTGCTGCATGCATCGGTGACCAAGGCGTGTTGCGGGCTATGCCGCGCAATCTCCGGCAGAATATCCAGCGTGGTGCTGATCGGCAGCGCCACATAAATCAGGTCGGCATTTTCGATGGCGGGCTTCAGTTCACCAGAAAAAATCTCGTCCGCCGCGCCCAGATCTTTTGCGCGCGCCACGGTGTCCCGGCGATCCCATGCAGTAATGTGAATTCCTTCCGTATATTTGCGGAGCGCCAACGCAAAGGAACCGCCGATCAAGCCGGTGCCAAGAATGCTGACGCGATTGATGAGGTGAGTTGGCGACATGAATCAGGCTATGAATTGGACCACGGTCAAGCTACTCGCCGCCCGATAGCCGGCGCGATGATGCGCAACTCGCCCATCAATTGCTCGAACTGCCCGGGATCGAGCGATTGCGCTCCATCGGAAAGCGCGTGATCGGGATCGTTGTGCACTTCAATCAACAAACCGTCGGCTCCCGCGGCCACTGCCGCGCGCGCCATGGGTGCAACTTTGTCTCGACGCCCAGTGCCGTGGGAGGGATCGCCGATCATGGGCAGATGCGACAACTTCTTGATCACCGGAATGGCCGCGATGTCAAAAGTATTGCGCGTGTAAGTTTCAAAGGTGCGGATGCCTCGCTCACATAAAATGACATCGGGGTTTCCACCAGCCAGAATATATTCGGCGCTCAGCAACAGCTCTTCCATGGTCGCGGACATTCCACGCTTGAGCAGGATGGGCTTGCGCACTTCACCCAAGGCACGCAGCAAATGATAGTTTTGCATATTGCGCGCGCCGACCTGCAGAATATCCACGTAGCCGATCATCATTTGAATCTGCGATGCGTCCATGACTTCGCTCACGCTAAAGAGGGCGAATTTTTCAGCGGCCTCACGCATAAATTCCAGACCCTTTTCGCCCATGCCCTGAAACGCGTAGGGAGATGTGCGGGGCTTAAATGCCCCGGCGCGCAAAATTTTAGCTCCGGACTTCGCCACGCTTTCCGCAATAATGTGAATCTGCTCGCGAGATTCGACGGAACAGGGCCCGGCCGCGACGACCACTTCATTGCCGCCGATGGTTACGCCGCGACCTAGATTGATAATCGTTCCTTGCGGATTAAATTGGCGGCTGGCCAGCTTGAACGGCTGCGTGACGCGCATCACTTCACGCACGCCATCGAGCAATTCAAAATCGCGGTGATCGAAATCGCGGTGCACGCCAACGGCGCCCAGCACGGTGTGTGATTCCCCGGTGGAGCGATGCACGTTAAACCCGCTGCCGACGAGCCGGTCGATCACATGTTGAATCTGGGCGTCTGTAGCCCCCTCTTGCATCACAATTACCATGAGCTGACTTTATTCCCTTTCTCGATTCGCATTGGTCTCTCGTTCTCTTTGTCGCGGAATTATTCTTTAGAGCTTTTCGCTTCCGGCTCCATAGCCGCCCGTTCCGCCGTTCGTGCTTCATCGATAATGCGTTCGAATAGCCGCCGAATTGCGCTATTCGTCAGCGGGCCGGGATTCGATTGCTCGGCGTTTTGCAATACTTCTTTCTCCCGCTCCGGCTGATACAGCGGCAAATTTGCAGCGTGCTTCAGTTTGCCGATTTCCAACGCACAGCGCGAACGCTCATTCAACAATTCCACCAACTTGCGGTCGATCTCATCGATACGGCGTCTCCAGTCCTGAAGATTCATATCGCCGCCTCGCGCTTCGAAAGGCCATGGCGGGCAGCATCTTTCAGGATACGGATTCGCTCGCGCAGAGCCTTTGCGGCCTGTTGAGGCGTTTTTGCGTGTTCAATTTCGGCAACCAACGAAGAGCCCACCACTGCAGCATCCGCTAGCCCGCCCAGCAAAGTAACGTGCCCCGGAAGAGAAATGCCGAAGCCCACCGCGATAGGCAACGTCGTAAAATTTCGCACTCGCCGTAGCAACGACGGCAAATCATCGGGCAACGTATCTTTCGCTCCAGTGACGCCAGTGCGCGACACCAGATACAAGAAGCCACTCGAACATGCCGCGATGCTCGCCAGCCGCTCGTCTGTGGAAGTCGGCGCGCACAGAAAAATTGTGTCCAAATGATGCGCCGCGAGGATGCGCCGGTATTCCACCGATTCTTCCGGTGAAAGATCCGTAGCCAGCACGCCGTCAACTCCCGCTTCGGAAGCCGCGGCGGCGAACTTTTCCAGCCCCATTTGCAAAATTGGATTGTAATAGCTAAACAGCACCAGCGGAATTTGCGAGGATTTCCGAATGCGGCCCACCAGTTCCAGAATCTTGGGCAAGCTGGCGCCGGTTTTCAACGCGCGTTCCGAGGCGCGTTGAATGGTCGGCCCATCCGCCAACGGATCGCTGAACGGCACTCCCAGCTCGATGACGTCCGTGCCGGCCTCTTCCAACGCCAGCACAAATTCCAGCGTGGCATCCAGCGAAGGGTCGCCTGCAGTGATGTACGCGACGACGCCCATCTCGCCGGCCGCACGGAGCGCGGCAAAACATTTTTCAATACGGTTTAGTTGCGCGGCAGGAATGCTCATTATTTATCGGAAAAGCTTAGAGCAGCCGCGAGTAAGTGTCCATGTCCTTGTCGCCGCGCCCGGATAGATTGAGGATGACGAGATCGTTTTTATGTAACGAAGGAAGGCGTTCTATCAGGCCTGCCAGAGCATGCGCCGATTCCAGCGCGGGAATAATTCCTTCGCTGCGGCACAGCAATCGCGCGGCGTCCAGCGCGGCATTGTCTGACATCGCAAAATACTCAGCGCGTTTTTCATCCGCCAGCCACGCGTGTTCCGGACCGATTGCCGGGTAATCGAGCCCGGCGGAAATAGAATGCGTAGCGGAAATTTGACCATCTTCGTTTTGCAGCACGTAGGTGTAAGTGCCGTGAAGAACGCCCGGACGCGCCCCGGTAAACCCTTGCGCCGCGCCTAACCTCGCTGCGTGCTCGCCCGAACCGGTGCCGCGGCCGCCAGCCTCGATACCAATCATCTTCACTTCCCTATCGCGCAGGAAATGATAGAAAAGTCCAATGGCATTCGAACCGCCGCCTACGCAGGCAAACAAATGTGTCGGTAGACGCTTTTCCGAAGCGAGGATTTGCTCGCGCGCTTCACGGCCGATGACCGATTGAAAATCGCGCACCATCGTGGGATACGGATGCGCGCCCAGCACAGAGCCCAGAAGGTAATGCGTGCTTCGCACGTTGGTAACCCAATCGCGCATCGCTTCGTTGATGGCATCTTTCAAAGTGCGGCTGCCGGAGTCCACGCCAACAACCTTCGCGCCCAGGATCCGCATGCGTGAAACGTTGGGCGATTGCCGCGCCATGTCATCGGTGCCCATGTACACCGTGCACTCGAGACCAAGCTGCGCGGCCACCGTCGCTGATGCTACGCCGTGTTGTCCCGCGCCCGTTTCGGCCACGATGCGGGGCTTGCCCATTTTTACCGCCAGCAATCCCTGGCCAATGGCGTTGTTAATTTTGTGCGCGCCGGTGTGCAACAAATCTTCGCGTTTCAAATAAATTCTGGGGCCGCCCAACTTGTTGGTGAGGCGCTCGGCGAATTGCAAAGGTGTGGGACGGCCGGCAAAATTCTTGAGCAGATCAGCAAGGCGCGCCTGAAAACTCGGATCCGATTTCGCTAACTCATAACCGCGTTCCAGTTCGAAGAGCGGCACCATCAACGTTTCAGGAACGTAGCGGCCGCCGTAAGGACCGAAACGCCCGGGCGAATAGCTCAGCGATTTAAGAATGGAGCTCATCTGGCGCGCAATTTCTCCACCGGTAAATTTAGTTCCTGGTCGGCTCGACGCGCTTCGCGAACGAACGCGCGCAACTGAGCATGATCTTTTACACCGGGTGAAGCTTCCACGCCGCTGGCCACGTCAACACCATAAGGACGCACTTGCAGGATCGCGGCGGCCACATTTTCGGCATTTAATCCGCCAGCCAGGATGACTCTGTGGCTGCGCGCCGCCTGCTGTGCAACGCCCCAGTCCGCCAACCGGCCGGTTCCACCATATTGACCGGGCATGGCATCGGCGGTATCGAATAAGAATCCTGAAACATCCGGATAGTTTTCCAAGGTAGCGGCGGAAAAATCTGGGCCGACCCGTAGCGCCTTGAATACCGGTGCGAGGCGAGCCAACTGCGTAACCGTTGTGGGCGACTCATCACCATGTAATTGCAGCGCATCGAGCGGTACATCCCGGAATATCTTCAAGACGTCAGCGGCTTCCGCGTTTACAAAAACCCCAAAGACTTGCACGCCAGAGGGAATTGAAGCGCGCAGTTCAACGGCCTTTTGGACAGAGAGCGCGCGAGGGCTTCGCGGATAAAAATTTAGACCAATGGCGTCGGCGCCAGCTTCACAGGCGGCACGCGCATCCTCCGCTTTGGTAATTCCGCAAATTTTTACTCGGGTCATGATTTAATTTTGCCAATTACCGTTCTTCGCGTCGGTGGCAGCGGAGGCCGCATCAAATTGCTCTCTGGTCACGCGCGGCTGTCCGAGCAACTCGAATAACGCCGCGCCAGGGTCGGCCGCCTTCATTAGATGCTCACCGATGAGAAACGCATCGAAGCCGGCCTCGCGCATCTTTACAAGATCCTGATGGTTGCGAATGCCGGACTCGCTGACGGCGACGCAATTTTCCGGAATTTGTTCAATCAGTTCCAGCGATGTTTCGATGCGCACCGCCATGGTTTTTAAATCGCGATTGTTCACTCCAATAATTTTCGCAGAAGCAGCCAGCGCTCGTTCAAGCTCCACGGCAGTATGCACTTCAATCAACGGTTCCATACCGATTTTACGGCCAAGGGTAATCAGATCGCGCAAGAGAGAATCGCTTAACACCGCTACAATCAGAAGAAAGCTATCGGCATCATTAGCCCGCGCCTCCCACACTTGCCAGGGGTCAAAAATAAAATCCTTGCGTAGCACCGGCAGGCCCATGGCTTTTCGCGCATCCCGAAGATTTTTTAGCGAGCCATGAAAATATTCACCTTCGGTAAGCACCGAAAGCGCCGCGGCACCGGCTTCCGACAGACTCTTGGCTAGCTCCGGCGCGTCAAATGGCTCGCGAATGACTCCGCGTGAAGGAGATGCCGGCTTCAGTTCTGCGATAATGTTTAACCCGTCGCGTGACAGCGCGGAATAAAAATCGCGCACCGGCGATGCCGCCTTCGCGCCGTATTTCAGCGCCGTCTCGGGCAGCACGCACTTGCGATGCTCCACCTCGGCTCGACGAGATTCGAGGATGCGGTCCAGCACCGTTCCGGGGTTGGTTTGAGCGCTCAAATGGGTAAGTTTGTATGCTAGGTAGCCGCGGCGGACGTGTCAAATCGGAAGCGTCAGGGACGCCGCCAGCAATGCATAAAGCTGTTAGAAACAACGGAGAAATGA
Source organism: Acidobacteriaceae bacterium (assembly GCA_030838075.1). Taxonomy (GTDB): domain Bacteria; phylum Acidobacteriota; class Terriglobia; order Acidiferrales; family UBA7541; genus Acidiferrum. The sequence goes on along the minus strand of JAUTXJ010000241.1, from coordinate 1,491 downwards.
TGGGCTATCGCGAAGAATACGGTCTGCTGCTCGATTCCATCGTGCAGGAGGGCGACGTCATCGCCATGCGATATTTTCGCGCTGTGGAAATGCGCGTGGACCGCAAGGGTGATGGCTCTGCGGTGACCCAGGCTGATCGCGGCGTCGAAGAAATGGCGCGTAAAAAAGTAGCCGCCAGCGGATTGGCTCTCGATGTGCTGGGCGAGGAAATGGGCGGCCGCGATATGGAAGCTGCCAGCTCCGGCGACCGAGCAAGATTGATCATCGACCCTATCGACGGCACTGAAGAATTTTCGCGCGGTATTCCCACTTTTGGAACGCTGCTCGGAATTGAACACCGCGGAGAAATTGTCGCGGGCATGGTCAGCGCTCCCGCCCTCAGGACGCGTTGGTTCGCTTATCGGGGCGAGGGCGCTTTTTGCGACGGCAAGAAGATTCATGTATCGAGCGTTTCGAAGCTCAGTGAAGCTATGATTTTCACCACCGGCACCGGTCCCAAGAAAAACGCAGCCGACCGTGCGAAACTGCGTCGCCTGCACGATGCGGTGCGAAACAGCCGTTCTCTGGGTGGCTTTTGGCAACACATGCTGGTTGCCGAAGGCGCGATCGACGCCGCCGTCGACTGGACGTCCATGCCGTGGGACCTGGCGCCGCTGGGTTTAATCGTGGAGGAAGCCGGCGGAAAATCCACAAATCTGCTGGGCGAGCGAACGATTTACAGCGGCCAATTTGTCAGCAGCAACGCGCAAATTCACGACGAGGTTCTCGGAATTCTAAAGTGAATCGGCAGGCTGCGCTAAAGCGTTTGGCGCGCAAGGTGGTAGCGTGCCGCTTGTGCCCGCGCCTGGTAGAATATCGCGAGCGCGTTGCGCGTGAGAAGCGGCGCGCCTATCTCGACTGGGAATATTGGGGAAAACCGGTGCCGGGATTCGGCGATCCGGACGCAAAGTTGCTGATTGTTGGGCTTGCGCCCGCAGCCCACGGAGGAAATCGCACCGGCCGTGTTTTCACCGGCGACCGCAGTGGCGATTTTCTTTTCGCCGCGCTTTACGAAGCTGGTTTCGCGAGCCAACCCACCTCTGTGAGCCGCGAGGACGGTCTGCAATTGATCGATAGTTACATCACTGCCACGGCCCGCTGTGCTCCGCCAGATAACAAACCGCTGCCAAGCGAAATTTTGAATTGTCGCGGATATATGGAGCGCGAAATCCGCATACTGGAACCAAAAGCAGTTCTGGCTCTAGGCCGCATCGCCTGGGATGCCTACCTTGAAGTACTGAAGCAACGAGCGCTTATCACTTCGCGAACGCCCTACCGCTTCGGGCATGGCGCTGAAATTCAATTGCCTCCGCCGGCGCCCCGGTTGTTCGGCGTATATCATCCCAGCCAACAAAACACGCAGACCGGTAAGGTTACGCCGGCCATGTATGCCGAGGTTTTACGACGCATCAGAAAGTTTCTTGGCGACTAAGCCGGAGCAGTCTGCTGATA
>JAUTXJ010000236.1 GCA_030838075.1 Acidobacteriaceae bacterium | reverse complement strand
CATCTCTTATTTTTTTTCCGACAAGATTGCGCTGGCCTCCAGCGGAGCTAAGCCGGTTACACGAGAACAGGTGCCGCGGCTATATGCCGTAATGGAAAGGCTCGCCGCGAAAGCCAACTTGCCGGTGCCCAAGCTTTACGTAATTCCCGAGCCCGCACCCAACGCCTTCGCCACCGGCCGCAATCCCCATCACGCTTCCGTGGCGGTAACCGAAGGCTTGCTTGAGTTGATGAACGACGACGAACTCGAAGGCGTCATCGCCCACGAGCTTTCCCATGTACGCAATTACGACATTCTGACCAGTTCCATTGCCGCTACCATTGCCGGCGCGATCACCTATCTGGCGTCCATGGGACGTTTCGCCATGATTTTTGGCGGAGTTGGAGGGGGCGATAACGACCGCGACCGCGGAGGTGGTCTTGGCGCGCTTCTTATGATTATCCTGGCGCCATTTGCCGCCATGATCCTGCAACTTTTTCTGTCCCGCACCAGGGAATATTCCGCCGATGAGACCGGCGCACGCATGGTCGGCCAGCCTTACGGCCTTATCAGCGCGTTGCAAAAGTTAGGCGTCTACAACCAGCGCATACCCACAACGAGGGTTTCTCCGTCGACCGCAGCCCTGTGCATTGTAAAACCCTGGTTCGGCGGCGGCACTTTGTCCTCGCTGTTCAGCACCCACCCGCCGCTGGCGGATCGCATCGCTGCGCTACGCGAATTGACCATCGTGCCCAGCCGCTCCTGATGGGTGGGGCGTAAGAGAATAAAGCCTAGTAAATTATTCCTCCTGACCTTTAGTGCGTAAATATTGCAACAGAAAATTGTCCGTTTCTTTGCACACTTTCGCTAAACACATAAAATTCACCGCCTTGCACCCCTGTGGGTTTTCGAGCAAATATGGTGCGCGGAGTGCACATCTACCGGCTACGGTGCAAAGCACTTCAAGGCGTCCGGGAAGATAGGATTTATGACCTGTCGAGACACTATCCATTTGATTTGCTGGTATTTAGAACACAGGTTATCGCCCAATGTAGAGGACGAGATCTCCGAGCATCTCAGCAGATGCCCCGACTGCCGAGTCGTCTTGGAGGCCGCTACCCACACGTTGGACCGCTACTTCGGGTCCGGCATAACCGGAGAGCCCGCCACCGCCAGCAGAGCTGCATAGCAATAACTCTTTGTCACATATAAGGTTATAGCTCGACCTGTGGACTTCCCCGCCAAAATACTCCATCCCTTTCTCGGTTCGTTGACCTTCCATAAATGACACTCTCTCAGCAATTTTTACCCGTGTGTAACACACTGTGTAAGCTTTACTAGCCCTAGCACTATTAAGCCTGCTGTCCTGCCTTGGCCATTTCCTCCTATGTGCCTGTAGCCGCTGATGTTGACACCGCCTTATGCCGTTCAGGGAAATTGGCCGCAGATATGCAGTGTTCCATGTATGTGGCGAGCCCGGGTGGGTGCCGCCCAAGAGGAGACCTCCAAATGAACGAGTATCAAGAACCGGTGGTGGTGCAGTCAGCTGCAACGCCGCGCTGGGTGGCGCTGGCGGTGGCAATCGTAGCGATTTTGTCGTTGATTGGGCTTGGAGTAGGTTGGAGTGCTATCAGCCGTGCTAACAATTTTGAGCAGTCAACCCAGACGTCTCTGAAACAGACCAACGACACCCTGGGCCAGCGTTTAACCAAAGCCGAAGAGCAAAATCAGCAGCTTCAGAGCGATCTGAAAGTTGTCACCAACAAGCTGAAGCTAACGCAAGGCGAGTTAATCGCCGCACGCAAACAGACCAAATCCGCGACCGTGGCGTACGAGAAGAAGCTTAGCGGTTTGGAAAGCTCCGTGAATTCAGAATTGGCAACCAAGGCGAGCGCTGACGATTTCAATAAGCTGAATGGCGACGTGACTGGCGTGAAAGGCGATCTGGACGCGACCAAAAACAGCATCCAAATGGCGCGCAGCGAAATGGGCACGCTCATCGCCCGTAATCATGATGAAATCGATCAACTCCGCCGCATGGGCCAGCGCGACTATTTCGAATTTGCTTTGACGCGCAAGAGCGGACCGCAAAAGGTCGGCGGCATTCAAGTTCAGCTGAAATCTACCAACGTAAAAAAGAACCGCTACACCGTAGACGTGCTGGCCGATGACAAGAGCTTCGAGAAGAAAGACCGTTCTGTGAACGAACCGATCTTCTTCTACACCGGCGGAAGCCGCGCGGCACTCGAACTGGTAATCAACAAAGTTACCAAGTCCGGAGCCACAGGCTATTTGAGCCTGCCTAAATCCGCGGGAGCTACCAGCGCCAGCACCACCGCCGCCAGCAGCTAAAAAGTTATGACCCGTATTGCAGCAAAGATCAGCGCCGCCTGAGAGTCGGATCTGATCGCGAAAAGGAGGACTCAATCGAGTCCTCCTTTTTGTTTGAGCGGCGCTCTTTAAGAAGTAAACCTCGACACCCTCTCCGAGTGAGGCGTTAACCAGTCAACGAAGATTGGCGTTCCACCCGTTTTGTGCAACGCAACGTTTCCGCTACGATGTACTGCTGCCATGCCTACCACTCTGATCCATGCCAAACGCGCGCTGACACCCTCAGGCGAAATCGCCGATGCTGGGATTCTCATGCGCGACGGCGTCATCGAACTGATCGGCCCGCGCGAAGGCATGAACGTCCCCGAGGATGCCGCTGAAATTTCCGCCACCGATAAATCCGCCATTCCCGGATTCGTTGACGTGCACATCCACGGCGCGGGCGGTCGCGATGTGATGGAAGGCACACCCGAAGCCTTAAGCACTGTCGCCAGGGCCGTTGCTCGTCACGGCACCACTTCGTTCGTGGCTACCACCGTAACCGCCAGCGCCGACGATATTTGCCGTAGCTGTGAGGGCATCGCCAAATATGTCGCCACGCAGTACGAACCCCACGAACCGCGCGCGGAAGTTCTGGGCATACATTTTGAAGGACCGTTTTTGAGCGAAATCAGGCGCGGCGTGCATCCCGCCGAGTGGCTTAGACTTCCTTCGGCGGAATTGCTGGCCAGGTTTGTCGCTGCCGCTGGCGGAAACTCCCGGATTCTCACGCTCGCGCCAGAATTACTTGGGGCCATGCCATGCATTGACGCCGCCATAAAAGCTGGCATGGTCGTCGCCATCGGACATACCGACGCCACATACGAGCAGGCTCGCGCCGCCATCGCCCACGGCGCGCGTCACGCAGTCCACGTTTACAACGCCATGCGCCCCTTTTCGCACCGCGACAGCGGAGTAATCGGCGCCATCCTCACCACCCCAAACGTTACCGCGGAATTGATCGCCGACGGCGTACATGTGGAAGAAGCGGCTATGCGTCTGCTCTTGCAGGCCAAGAGCGCGGACTGCGTAATTCTGGTCAGCGATGGAGTTTCCGCCACGGGAATGCCGGACGGAAAATACATGCTCGGACAATTTGAAGTGACCGTTACCGGCGGCGTCTGCCGAAACTCCGAGGGAAAATTAGCCGGCAGCACACTTACACTGGACAAGGCTCTGCGAAACGTGATGGCCCTGGGCAAATCCTTTGAAGACACCACCCGCATGCTCACGCTAAACCCAGCCGCCTTGCTCGGTGTGGAGTTCAAAAAGGGTGCGCTACGCGTAGGCGCCGACGCGGACGTCGTGTTGTTGGATGAAGCGATGCAAATCTCAGGCGTCTGGACTCGAGGAGTGGCCGTAAATTAACTAAGAGCCAAAATATGACAGGCGTTTAGGACTTATTGAGCGGGATTTTTAGTTCTGACGCCAGCGCCACCGGGTTGAACGGGCTACACGCAAAATAGTGATCGCCTACCCTCAGCGTGGGAACTTTTCTTTTGCCGTTGTTGGCTTTCATCACGATGTCTTCGGCCGTAGGATCTTGCTCGATATCCACTTCCTGAAACACCACTCCGCGTTCCTTCATAAACGATTTCGCTCGGAGGCAATCCGGACACCACGCGGTGGTGTACATCGTGATGGTTTCCATGAAAACGATCGTCCTTTGACTGGTGGGAAGGCTTGAGGCAACCCAATCAATTTCAATAACAGTTTAACGTAAACGACTATTGGCTGCTGTGACTGTGCACACGGCGACGAAGCTCGCCCACCTTGATGCGCACAAACGCACGTTGCAACGCGACGGTGGCACGATCCCAATCCACCTCCGGGTCAGTAGACTTTAGCCGCGCTTCCGCCCGTGCAAGAGCTTCTTTGGCACGCTCCACGTCGATTTCTTCGGGACGCTCCGCGGTTTCCGCCAGCACAGTTACGCGATCGGGCAAAACCTCCGCGAACCCACTGAGCACCGCCAGAATAACCGGCTCCCCGCCGCCAGACGCTTTATAACTTAGCTCACCGTTGCCGAGCTCCGTGATCAGCGGCGCGTGACCCGGCAGAATGCCAAGCTCCCCACTGGCGCCGGGAAGTTGCACACTGGCAACTTTTTCACGCAGCAGTTGCCGCTGCGGCGTAACGATGATCAGCTCAATGGCTTCTGGAAGCATTTTGTTCTGCTATACCGTTTTACGCGTTGCTCTTCATGGTTTCAGCCTTCTTCAAGGCTTCTTCGATCGTGCCTACCATGTAAAAAGCCTGCTCCGGAACATCGTCGTATTTGCCTTCCACGATTTCCTTAAAGCTCCGCACCGTGTCTTCGATCTTTACGTACTTCCCTTCGAGCCCGGTAAACTGCGCCGCTACGAACATCGGCTGCGAAAGGAATTTTTCGATTTTGCGCGCGCGAGCCACGGTCCGCTTGTCATCGTCGGAAAGTTCTTCAATACCGAGAATGGCGATGATGTCCTGCAAATCCTTGTAGCGCTGCAAAATGGATTTCACGCCGCGCGCCACCGAGTAATGTTCGGCTCCCACGATGCGTGGATCAAGAATGCGCGAAAAACTTGCCAGCGGATCAACAGCGGGATAAATCCCGCGCTCCACGATCTGACGGCTCAAATTCGTAGTGGCATCCAGGTGGGCGAAAGTGGCCGCAGGAGCAGGATCGGTATAGTCGTCGGCCGGCACATAAATCGCTTGCACCGACGTGATCGACCCATTTTTCGTGGATGTAATGCGCTCCTGCAATTCACCAATTTCAGTGTTGAGGTTCGGCTGGTATCCCACCGCGGACGGCATGCGTCCTAGAAGCGCGGAAACTTCCGCCCCTGCCTGCACAAAGCGGAAAATATTGTCGATGAACAGCAGCACGTCGAGATGTTCCTCATCGCGAAAATATTCCGCTACCGTCAATCCCGTCAGCCCGACGCGCAGACGCGACCCAGGTGGTTCGGTCATCTGTCCATAAATCAATGCGGCGCGCGATTTTTCTGTGTTGCCCGGAACGATGACTCCCGACTCCGACATTTCCAGCCAAAGGTCGTTACCCTCGCGCGTACGCTCGCCCACTCCCGCGAACACCGAAAGCCCACCGTGCTGCATGGCCACGTTGTGAATCAGCTCCAGAATCAAAACGGTTTTGCCCACGCCGGCGCCGCCGAACAATCCAATCTTGCCGCCCTTTACATAAGGCTCCATCAGATCGACAACTTTAATCCCCGTCTCGAACATCTCGAGTCCCGTGGATTGGTCTTCCAGAGGAGGCGCCGCGCGATGAATCGGATAATGCGTGGGGCTATTGATGGGACCAAGCTGGTCCACCGGCTTGCCCAGCACATTCATCACGCGACCAAGTGTCGCTCGACCAACCGGTACGGTAATGCCCTGACCCAAATCAACCGCGGGCATCCCGCGGACCATGCCTTCGACCGGTTCCATGGCGACCGCGCGCACGCGGCCCTCGCCAAGGTGCTGCTGCACTTCCGCGGTGACATCCAGCGGCTCCGGAATATTGAAACCTTCGCTGGTGATGCGCACGGCGTTATAAATCGCCGGCAAGTGTCCCGGTTCAAACTGAACGTCTAGCACCGGACCGATTACTTGCACCACTCGTCCGATGTTTCCTCGTTTTTCCGCCATGCTTTCTCCTAAGCGCCGTACGAGGCGCCGCTGACAATCTCAATAATTTCCTTGGTAATAGCCGCCTGCCGCACTTTGTTCATGTGCAGTGTCAGCGCTTCGATCACATCATTCGCATTGTTGGTTGCTGCTTCCATGGCCGTCATACGCGCGGCGTGTTCAGCCGCGGAAGATTCCAGCATGGCCCGAAGAATTTGCGTTTCCACATAGCGCGGAAGCAGCTTGGACAAAATCTGCTCTTCAGGCTGCTCGTAAATGTAGTCGATGGGAGTTTCGCTGGGCTTTTTGTTTTCGCGGTCGCCCTGCTCACTCTTTCCGGTGTCATCTTCGCGAATGGCTTCCACCGGCAGCAACTTTTCAACTGCCAGAGTGGGGACCATCACGCTCTTGAATTCACTAAAAATAATGTAAACCGAATCAATCTCTTCCTTGACGTACAGATCCGCGACAAGATTGGCGATCTCTCGCGCGGTTTTAAAGTCCACGCGTGCCAGCACGTTTACATATTCCGCCGCAAACCTGAAACCCGCTCTGCGCAGCGAATCACGGCCCTTTTTTCCCACCGGGATAGTCGTAATTTTCTTGCCCTGATGGCTCCTGAAAAATTCATGTGCCTTGCGCAGCACGTTGCTGTTGAAAGCGCCGGCCAGTCCGCGTTCGCCGGTAAGCACAATCACTAAAATATTGTTTTCTGGGCGCTTCGCCAACAGCGGATGCTCCGGCGATTCGATGCGCGCCATGGTGGAGCGCAACACGCGAGCAAGCTCCACGGCGTAAGGACGAGCTGCCAGAGCGGCTTCCTGAGCGCGACGCAACCGTGCCGCGGCGACAAACTTCATGGCGCGGGTAATCTGCTGGGTGTTTTTCACCGAGCGGATGCGGCGCCGGAAATCGAGTAGTGTGGCCATGTCTTAAGATTTGTTCGCCAGAGCTAACAAATTACTTTGCTACCGGCGTCTCTTCTTTCTTCGCCGATGGATCTTCGCTCTTCGGCGTCACCACCGCTCCATTGCCGTCCTGATTCTTCGCCGGAGCCGCCGCCACCTTCGCTGCCGATTCACCAGCTTCTTCCACGTCCGTGGCAAATCGTTCCTTGAACGCCTCGACAGCTTTCTTGATCTCGCTCTTGATGTTGTCGTCCAACGCTTTCTTTTCCGCGATGGACT
>JAUTXJ010000158.1 GCA_030838075.1 Acidobacteriaceae bacterium | reverse complement strand
CGCCCAATTCGCAGGTTACCCCATCCAGGGTAATGAGCTGCTTGGTCTGCCGGTTAGTAGCGGAAAAATCGATGCGCGCGCTCGTGCTTCGAGTTCTCGCATTCATGTCCGCGAGATCGCCAATCAGTTCGTGCGCCTTATCGATACGCGCCTTCGACTTTGTAGTCCGCGCTTTCGGCCCACGACGCAGCCACTCAATTTCCGTATGCACGCGGTTTGCCAACGCGGCTTGCTCTTTGCGTTGCGCGTGCAGGTACAGTTCCTTGGCCTCTAAAAATGTGCTGTAGTTTCCTGCGACGCGCAATAGCCCATCGGCGTACAGCCGATTCAGTTCCACCACTTCGCTGGCCACATTTTCCAGAAAATATCGGTCGTGGCTGACCACCACACACACAAACGGCGCATTCCGCAGCAGGCCCTCCAGCCAAGCAATCCCGGCAAGGTCCAGATGGTTCGTCGGCTCGTCAAGCAGCAGCACATCCGGATGCTGCACCAGCGATTCCGCGATCGCCAAACGTTTTCGCCATCCACCCGAAAGTGTCGTGGCCAGCACCTCGCGGTCCGTAAATCCTACGCGGCCCAATGTTTCCGCAATCCGCCCGGCGCGCTCCGACTGCGGGACACCGGCATTCTGCAAAGAGCGTTCCACCACGCTCAACACCGTGTCTGCAGGTCCAAAATCAGAAATCTGCGAAACGCAGCTCAGCCGCGTCCCCTTGCGTACCGCGACATCTCCGGTATCGGGCTTCACTCGCCCTGCGAGAATCTCCAGCAGCGTAGACTTGCCCGAACCGTTAGGCCCAATTACTCCAATGCAGTCGCTACTCGAAACCGTAAACGAAATGTCTCGAAACAGTGGCGTGCTGCCGTATTTCTTGGATAATCCCTGTGCGCTGATAATCGGTGGCAAATTCCTGGGGTCTGCTCCTGTACTTAGTTTACCCTGCTACGGTGCGAGCGCACGACCAGCGCTGGCTGGCGTTTCGCCCAAATTTCAAATGGCTATCAAGTATGATGCGGTTATTCTCGGTGGCGGCGCCGCTGGCCTGATGTGCGCCATTGAAGCAGGGAAGCGCGGTCGACGCGTTGCCGTCCTCGAGCGCGCCGCGCGCGTCGGCAAAAAAATCCTTATCTCCGGCGGCGGCCGCTGCAATTTCACCAATCTTCATTGCCGCCCGGAAAACTTCATCTCCGCGAACCCGCACTTTGCAAAATCCGCGCTGGCCCGCTACACCCCCGCAGATTTCATCGCGCTGGTGGAAAGCCATTCCATTCCGTACCACGAAAAAACTCTGGGCCAGCTTTTCTGCGACCGCGCAGCCCGTGACATCACCGACATGCTCGAAGCAGAATGCCGCGCCGCCAGCGTCGACATTTTCCTCGACACCGCAATCCAGGAAGTTCGCCATTCCACGGAATTTACTTTGCACGCCGCCGACACAGAATTTTCAGCGCCAGCCCTTGTTATTGCCACTGGCGGACTAACCATCCCCAAGATGGGCGCCACCGATTTCGGCTATCAACTCGCCCGCCAGTTCGGAATAAAAATTCGCGAACCGCGCCCAGCCCTCACGCCACTCTTATTTGGAGCCCTAGATCGATCCACCTATTGCGATTTAGCCGGCGTTTCCACTGAAGTGATCGCCTCTACCGACCACCACGCATTTCGCGAAGCCATGCTCATCACCCATCAAGGCCTAAGCGGACCCGCCATTCTTCAAATTTCCTCCTACTGGAACAAAGGCGAACCTCTGCGCATCGACCTCGCTCCCGATCGCGAAGTCTTCGCCTTACTTCGTGAATCCTCAACAAGAAGCGCCGTCACCGCACGCGCCGCACTCCAACTCGCGCTGCCGAATCGTTTCGCAACCCGCTGGCTCGATGCGCACCTCCCGCCGCGCTGGACCAACGAAGACTTGGCTCGCCTCGAAAAAAAGCTACATCAGTGGACCATCGCTCCCGCAGCCACCGAAGGCTTCCACAAAGCTGAAGTCACCCTCGGCGGCGTGGACACCGACGAGCTCTCCAGCAAAACAATGGAGTCGCGCAAAGTTCGGGGCCTATTTTTTATCGGAGAAGTGGTCGACGTCACCGGCCATCTAGGCGGCTTCAATTTTCAATGGGCCTGGGCCAGCGGCGCAGCCGCCGGTCGCGCACTCTGATTTCTTCCACCTTCATCAGGCAGCAGCTAATCATCTGGGAGAAGATTTACGGCAGCGTGAACGCCAGCACATAATCCCCTTGCTTCGTTCCCAGCTTCCCGTGTCCCCCCGCGGCAATCACCAAGTATTGTTTGCCATTCACCGTGTAAGTCATGGGCGTAGCCTGCCCGCCAGCCGGCAACTCGTACTTCCATATTTCTTTGCCACTGTCCGCATCGAAGCCCCGAATAGCGTTGTCCATCGTAGCCGCCGTGAAAACAACGCCGCCAGCAGTCAAAATCGGCCCGCCCAAAGTAACCGTGCCCGTATTCATTCCCGGCACAAAGCTCCCCAGCGGCACATCCCAAGCTTTCTTCCCCGTAAACAAATCCACCGCAGCCACCGTCCCCCATGGCGGTGGACTGCACAACGTCAAAGTCTCGCTCGGCCCAATCAGCGGCGTGCGAAACATCGCGTAAGGCGTTCCCGCTTGCCGGCCCCATTCACCATGCGACCGGTCATTACTTGTGGAAGCTTGAATGTCGCCATCGTACTTTTCCCGCGGGATCAGGCGCACAAAAATCGCCAGCCGGTTGGTGTCCATCACCAATAAATGCCGTTGTGGATCGTAAGCCGCGCTGCCCCAGTTCACCCCGCCCACGCTTCCTGGAAACACAATCGAGCCCTTCACACTGGGCGGAGTGAAAATCCCTTCAGACCGCGCGGCTCTTATCTTGTCCGCGCACGCCTGCTTTTCTTCCGGAGTCCTGCCCCAGGCATCCTCGGGACTCAATTTTTCCGGCACCATCGAGATCGTCGAAGCTGGCTGCGTAGGCGAAGCGTCTTCGCCCGGAATATCGCTCTTCGGCACCGGCCGTTCCTCAACCGGCGACAGCGGCGCCGCAGTCAATCGGTTCAGCACAAACACCCGCCCCATCTTGGTGGTAATCGCCACCGCCGGAGTCCCATCGCGCCATGAAAATAACGTCGGCTGCGAAGCTACGTCGTAGTCCCACAAATCGTGGTGCACCACCTGAAAGCCCCACACAAATTCGCCAGTCGACGCATGCAACGCCACCACCGAGTTCGCCCACTTATTGTCTCCGCGCCGCAAACCACCGAAATAATCCGGGCTGGCGCTCCCCGTAGGAATAAAAACCAGATCGTGCTCCGCATCCACGGAAAGTGTCGACCACGCATTCCCCGCGCCAGTCCGCGGTGAACTCTTCGACGCCCACGGAATCGGGTCCCACGACCAGCGCTGTTTCCCGCTGCGCACATCAAACGCGCGCACGATCCCGCGCTCCAACTCCACCGCGCGGTTATCGCCAATCGAAGATCCGGTGATCACCAGATCCCCAGCAATGGCTGGAGCGGAAGTCACCTGGTATTGCCCCGCATCTCGCAAATTCACATCTTTAGTTAAGTCGACCTGCCCGCCCGTGCCGAAATCCGCGCAAGCTTTACCCGTCTCCCCATCCACAGCGATCAATCGTGCATCCAGCGTCCCAATAAATATCCGCAACCGGCACGGCTGCCCAGCCTTCCCCGAGGAATCCTTCCACGCGGAAACTCCCCGCGAGGTCGTCTCCGAAAATCCGTGAGTATTCAGCCTCGGGTCATACTCCCAAACCTTCTTTCCCGTTTCCGGCTCCAGCGCAATCACATGATCAAACGGAGTCGACAAATACAGCCGCCCGTCCACCAGAATAGGCGTAGCCTCAAACGCCGCATTACGCTTCAGATCGTCGTCGATTCCATCCAACGCCCCAGTCCGATAAGTCCAAGCCACCTTCAACTGCGCCACATTATCTCGATTAATTTGTGCCGCAGGCGAGTAGCGAGTCCCGCCCGCATCATGCCCATAACTCGGCCATCCCGCATCAGGCACCGACGGCGGCAAATTCGGGCCGTCCGATTTGCCGACGGTTTGCGCTCGCACCTGATGGGGCGGTGCCAGGACCAAAGCCCAGACACACCCGAACTGCAAGATGGCCGTCGCCAACCAGAATTTCGAGATTTTCATGCGCCTAGTAATATCTCAGCAGGGCAGGGAACGCAACACGCCCAGTTATAGAGTCGTCGTCAATTTCTGATTCCGCGATTTACAAGTCACTGAAATGCCTCAGACCGTCGCAAGTTCCCATAAGCGGACTTGAACGAAGCCGTCCGGCGGCGGACGCTTCGCGTGCGTGTAGGTGAACGGTTTTGATGTGATCGGGATAATGTCGGGTCATAGGAGGTCCCTATGACCCGACATCGCAAAATGATGCTCGAAGAACTCGAGCGTCGTAATTATTCTGAGGCTACCACACGCTGTTACATCCGCACAGTCGAAGATTTCTCAAGACGATTCAAGCGCTCTCCAGATTGTTTGGGTCCGGAACACATTCGTGAATATCAGGCCGAGCTCTTCAAAAAGCACAAGTTGTCGCCGGGCACGGTTACGCAACGATTGGCAGCTCTGCGTTTTTTCTACGTCAAGACACTCAAGAAAGCCTGGAGCATCGCGGAGACGCCCTATCCCAAAAAAGGATTTCACCTTCCTTCGATCCTCAGCCGGGAAGAAGTCGCGCGACTCATCGACGCAGCTCTGACTCCTTATCATCGCACTCTGTTG